>JAZOWR010000371.1:0-1812 GCA_045659345.1 Ructibacterium sp. | reverse complement strand
ACAAGGATGATTACATACAAAGGAGCATATATTTTGCAAAGGATTCTTGCCCGTGATAAGATCATAGGCTTCTTTATATTCACCCTTAGCAATCTTTTGAATATATGCTTGCGTGGGAACATGATGCGGACAAGCACTTTTACACGGTGCGGAAAGATTGGGTTCTTTAATCTTGGCATAACCGGCAAAAATAGTAACATCATTTGCAGTGCGCACTTCAGGCACAACCAATCCACGCATCTGTGACAAATCGGTATAACCATGTTCCTGCATATACTTGTCCAAACCTTGAATCATGGGTCTGCAAATATCATATCCGGAGATTAATGTTTCGGCACATACACCGAGAAGATTTCCGCCGCACAGAATCATTTCAACAGCGTCACGCCAATCCGTAATTCCACCGGCAGCCATGATCGGAGCATCCATGCCGCAAACCTTGCGAATTTCGTAGGTATCACGCTGTGCAAGGGGTTTGAGCCATTTACCGCAATGACATCCCATTGAAATTTCTTTTTGGAGATGATAAAAAGCTTTTCCCGGATCATCGATATCAATCGGCGGCATACCTAATCTGTTGCCGGTTCCGCCAACCGCATCTGCTCCTGCTTCATACAGTGCTTTTGCTACCTTGGCGATTTGCCCTCCCTCAGGAGTAAGCTTAACAAACAGCGGAATATTTATAGCTTCCTTTACCGCCTTGACAATTTCTGCTGCAACCTCTGCCTGCTGACCCATGCTGGCTCCTGTTCTCTTCTTTACAGAACAGTTTCCTCCGCTTGTCATTTCCATGTTGTAGCTCATATTAGGACAACACATGTTAAGTTCGATAATATCTGCGCCAACCTCTTCGAACTTCTTTGCCATGTTAACCCAGCCCTCTACACCGGCATCGCCTGCGTAGGTGATGTTTGCCATAAGCTTTAAATCGTGAAGCTTAGGTTTTGCATCCTTAATAAGCTGCAGACCTTCCTCAAAGGTAAGTCTTTTTTCTGCAGTAAATGCAAGTGCATCCCGATCCTTAAAGAGCGAATATCTGGGCTTGCGATTTATGTATGGTGCAGGATCAATACTGAGCTTAATAGACGCCGCTGCCCAACCTGTCTCTTCAATTCTAACAAGTTGCTTTACAGATTTTGTGGTTGGGCCGGAAGCAACAAAAAACGGGTTTTTAAATGTAACTCCACCAATAGTTACAGGAATTCTTATATCCTTCAATTCTTGTTTCACAAACTATTCCCCCAAACTATTATTCTTTATATTGATGCCTTCGCGGGCTGATTGATATATCAAATTAATAACTCTCAGGGTTTCAAGACCATCGATACCTCTAAGTCCAACCTGGGCATCTTTGTCAGATAGTGCACAATCAACAAAATGATTGATTTCTCCGCAATAGCCAAGTGAATACTTTTCATCAACGGCAACATTAGACCAACCTGTAGTAACCTCAGCCTTTTCAATGGTATAATCAAGACCGGGAATAGAAAATACCTTTACAGGGCCAGAGAAGGACAGATCAACATGAATGGTTCCTTTTTCGCAATAAACATCAAGAATATCTTCCATTCCGCCGATTGTAACATAGTTGGCTTCCAGAGTAGCAAAGGTTCCGTCAGCAAAACGCATAAATGCTCCTGCCCAGTCTTCACCTTCCATCTTCTGATGAACTAAGTTACTCTCTCCTCCACCTGAAGTCATTGCAGAAAGTTCGGACCACTTGTTATCTTTCATAGCAAGCATAAACGAAACCGGATGAACTCCCAGGTGAACCATACATCCGCCGCCGCAATATTTAATGCTTTGTGCAAA
>JAZOWR010000370.1:0-3520 GCA_045659345.1 Ructibacterium sp. | reverse complement strand
GAGCCTATATTTACGAAGAAATCAGCCACGGATTGAAATGCTTGTTTACACCACGCACAAATGGAATCCCAATTCATCCAAAGGGCTGTGGCAATTGCGATAAGTGCACCGATTGCAACAACAATGATACCGATGGGGTTCGCAGTCATAGCGGCATTTAATGCCCACTGTGCTACAGTACAGATACCCTGAATAACCGCCCATGCATTTTGTACAACATTTACGGCCAAGATAGCGATTTTGTATGCACCAATGGCACCTGCAATACCTGCGATAATGGGACCTATAAGATTCCAGTTATCTACAAAGAAATTAAAAACGGCTTCCGCACCTGCAACTACCCCTGCAAGGGCATCTACAAGCAAAGGTAAGCCATTATCTTTTATCCAGTTAAGAGCGGGCTTGCAAAATTCAAATGCACTAAAAAGGGCATCCTTCAATGTACCTAAGATACGAAGGATGCCTGCGAATTTGTCTGCGTTTCGCTGAACGGCTGCCGTGATGTTGTTAAAGGCTGAAACACCCCAGTTCCATACATTCGAAAATGCGGTAACAAGGGGTGGCAAAACATTATCCTTTATCCATACAAGCGGAACTGAAACACTATCTATTGCAGAAACCACCATATTCTGAATTCGAGGCATTGCGTTTGCTACCATGCCAAAAAAGGAGGTTAGGATCGGATACAGTTTTGCACCGATAACCTCTTGCATATCGCCCCAGGCATTTTTTACCTGAAGAATCCTACCCTCCGGTGTGTTCGCCATTGCTTCGGCAAGACCACCGAAGTTTTGTCCTAAAACTTCAACAAGCATTGCAGCTCGTTCGCTTTCGGTGCCGTTTTGCAACAGTTTCTTTTGGGTATCATCAAGGGTAACACCATAACGAGTAAGTGCACCCACATTACCAGTCATAACCTTACCCATAAGGTTTGCCATCTGTTGCATTTGGTCACCTGATACCGATACACCATATTGCGAAACAGCAAGGTCTTGTAATGATGGGAGCAAGGTTTTAATGGTATCACTTTGCAACTGGAAAGTCGCAAGCTGAGATGCACCTTGAATGGTTGCTTCATCACCAACCGTTGTGACACCCTGCAGTTCTCCGGCATACTTTTTCATAGCATTTACATTTTCAAGCGTTGTACCCTTTACATTCATCATAAGCTGTTCAAGTCGAGCTTCCGCTTTTACTTGAGTGTCACAAGCCGTAATGCATTGTTTCGTAAAATCTACAATTTTTGAAAAACCTGCATATGCCGCTATAACCCCCGTTACCTTTTTTGCAAGTCCCGAAAGGGTATCTCCTGTGTTTTTGGTTTGCGTGCTCATTTTCTTTAATGAACCGGTAGCATTCGTAGTATGTGTTTTGAGGTTTTTGGTGCCTGTGATGGCATTTTTGATGCCTGTGGTAAAGTTGCCATCCTTAATAGAAAGTGTTGCACCAATGTTCTTTTTAGCCATTTGAAGCACCACCTCCTAATAAGGCTTTGTACTTTTCGACTTCATCCTCAATAAAGATTTCGTAGCTGGCCTTATAAAACAGCTTCTCTGCAAAGGGCAGGTTTACAATCCGGTTCGGCTCAATGCCTCTGTTTAAAAAGTGGCAGAGCATGGAGAGTTCTCCGTCACTCCGAATTAGTTTTTTACATCTTCCACAGCTTTAACGCCGTCTACATAGCCTGCAAGCTTTAAGCATTCTAATGCAATCTGCGGAATCTCACCCGTTTCAAAGATTTTCTCTACAATCTCCATCGGGTCAACACAGCCAAACGCCTGCTGTAATTCTTTGGATTTTAAGCAGGGTTCCGTAACGCACGAATAAACCATGTACGCATCACCGTTGTCCATCTCCTGTGCTTCCCTTGCAAGAGCAGCAGACGGACTTTCAATATTAATGGTGCCGTCTAAAGATTTGATGTAAAGAGAGGCTGTTTTCGGCTTCTTTTTTGCCTCTAACATCTGTTCCTTTCTTCGGATAAGTTCCTCAAGTGTGATTTTTGTGTTCTTGTTCATATTCTTTTACCTCACTTCCACTAAATCGGGGAAATAGTAGTCGGTGAAACCACCGCTGTATTCCTCATCAATCATTTTTGCATTTTCAAACTTCTGCAATGTCAGTTCATTGAACCAGGCGTTTTCAATAACCAAACGCTCACTGCCAAATGCGTCTGGGTCATCAATTTTAGAAATAATCTGGATACGAACATCCTGACCCTTACGGATTTGCTCGGATAAAAGCTGTGCACCTCTCGAGAACACCTTCTTTACCTTCATGCTCCACTCACCCGTAAGTCCGGTCATTTTGGAGTCCTTTGCCATCTGCATGACAAAATCCACATCTTCTCGCTCGATTTTTACCTTGGCTTCATAGGAATCGGTTTCATAAACAGGTTCACCGTCAAGATAAACCATGCCCCACTTACCGTTCATGACCCTTGGTGCTGTAGGTTTTACTGCCATATTTCATCCCTCCTTAATCGATGTAAATCTTAAAGCTCAAATCCTCGATCGCATCCTGGATCTGGATACTAGCTTTTAAAAACACAGTTGTGCCGGTGTTTGCTTTCTTGATAGCTTCATCATCCCAGTCAGATACATCCTTCTTTTCAGAAAGGTAAGCTCTGGTTGCTTCGATATCGATTTCAGCTTTATTGTCGTACTGGTCATACAGCACGCCGTTTTGCATAAGGTCTTTGAAATACTTATTGACCGCTGCAATGAAGATGATTTTGTTGTCATACGAGTTTTCTACCTTTCCCACGAAATCGTTCTCGAAGGTGGTTCGGATATCGTCACGAATCATATCCATCGCTTCAACAATCTTGATTTTCTTAAAATCCTCGCCCTTGTAATCCAAGTCATCACAGAACGAGTTTACGCCTCTTGCAATCTTAATCTGCGTGCCGTCATTGATTAAGATGAGCTTACCGTTTTTGATTTGGTCATCAGGGTTTGTAACCTCTGAAATGCTCTCTACCTCGGGCAGCACATAATATGTACAACTTCGGTTAAGAGGAAGTCCGGCAAGGACACCTGCGATTCTTGCACAGTATTCTGCTGTGGTATAGGTCTTTGTTCCGACCTTGATATTGTCTGTTGAAAAATCGATTATACCTTCATGGCTGCAAGCATGATGCGGAAGTACCGCTTTGAAGCTTTTGTGCTCATCTTCTCTCTGTTTTACAATAAACTGTGCAACATCGCTTACCTGTGCGTCCTGGATACCGGGAATGGTAAGGTATGTCCATTTCTTGTTTTTCAATCTGTCAAGGGCATCTGACCAGTCCCCGTTTGTGGGGATGCGTTCTACAATGACCTTTGACGGATTGCCTTTGAAAATGAGAGATAAATAATTAAGGTTTGCTGTAGTATAATGGCTTTTTACAATCTCACTTTCTTTGGAATAGGTATTGGTTACGGCACCATTTGTACCATCCTTTAAGATGACAGCAACAATGCCGCGCTCACTTCTCTTGATTAAAGATTCAGCGAGCGTTTTGAATTCAATCAGAATC
>JAZOWR010000369.1:0-4612 GCA_045659345.1 Ructibacterium sp. | reverse complement strand
CGATGTATACGATCCTGCTTCAGCCATAGAAATATGGAAATTTTTTCATGGAGATAAGAATAATGAAGAATGAATTACTTGTCATGGCAGAGAAGTTAGAGAATATCTGCATTAATGACCGTCGGTATTTGCACCAAAATCCGGAACTTTCTTTTTCCGAAACAAATACTATGGAATATATCTGCAAGCGGCTTGATACCATGGGTGTCTCTTACCGTTCCGGAATTGCCGGGACAGGCGTTCTTGCGGAGATTAAAGGAAGTGACGAGGGAAAATGTCTTTTGATTCGAGCGGATATGGATGCGCTGCCATTGGAAGAGAAAAATGATATACCCTATCGTTCCAAACATTCTAACATTATGCACGCATGCGGTCATGATGTGCACACCGCAATTTTGCTATCGGTATGTGAATTACTCTCCTCATTCAAGGAGAAGTTTTCCGGTACTGTCAAATTTGCGTTCCAGCCAGGAGAAGAAACCTCGGGCGGGGCAGAGCCAATGATTGCTGCCGGTGTTCTTGAGAATCCATTGGTAGATGCATGTGTTGCGTTACATGTCGACACAGATATTCCTGCAGGAAAGATTCGTATTAAAGATGGTCCGCTTTATGCTTCGCCGGATGATTTTTATATTACAATTAAAGGAAGAGGAGGGCATGGAGCTGAACCGCAACAGGCTACAGAGGTTATACCGATTGCTGCTCAAATAATTCCTGCTTTACATGCATTGCGCGGTGAAGATGCAGTTGTCAGTGTATGTTCTGTTCATGCAGGAAGTGCCACGAATGTAATTCCTGATATTATAAAAATAAGCGGAACAGCGCGTTCATTAAATAATGAAACAAGATCTTTGCTTGAAGAATCGATTGGACATATTGTGAGAGATGCGTGTGCAGAATTTGGGGCAGAATATGACTATCGGTTTGAAAAACTATTTCCACCGCTTATCAATCATTTGCAAATTGCAGAACTGCTCAAGAACAGTGCAATCCGTATTTTAGGTGAAGATGGGTGTGTTTGGGGCGGAAAACCGACCATGGCAGGAGAGGATTTTTCATATTTTTCACAAAAAGTTCCGTCAGCTTTGTTTAAACTGGGATGCCGTAATGAAGAAAAAGGTATTACCGCACCGATTCATAATTCGAAGTTTGATGTCGATGAATCTGCGATGAAGTATGGGGTTGCTATTTTTGCGGATTTTGCGCTTCGTTTCCTAAAAGGTAATTAGTATCTTTGTTTCGAAAGTAGAAACAGCCGGACGGATTTGGGTGCTTAACGGTTTGTGTTTTGATTGCATTTAAATTGCATCTGCCATCCTTTTGATAAGCACAACCCTTTTCAGAGCAGAAAACCGTTGACATGATAGTAAATACCTGACCTTTCGTAATAAATTCTATTATTATTTTGACTGAAAATAAAAATATCATACCATAAACGGCTCTGAAAAAAGATAGAGCCGTTTGTTTATATCTGTATACAAGAGAGGGAACAGCAATGATAGTAATTGTGCATGCAAAAACACCTGTAGATGCAAAGAAAATGCTGAAAAAAATGGGACATCAGGTAATTGATAGCATGGTGTGTAAAAATCTTCCGTCTGCGATTGCAGAACATCCTGACATGCAAATCCATCCTTTAAAAGATAATTTGGCAATTGTACCGCCAGAATGCTATGATTATTACCGAAATCTATTGCCCGATAAGATAAAATTATTAGCCGGTAAATCTGAACTTAGCGGAACCTACCCGGGAGATTCTGCATACAATGTAGCGAGAATAAACAATATTGTATTATGTAATAAAAAAACAGTTGATTCAAAACTTTTTCAGTATTATCAAAGAAAAGGTTTTTCTGTAATCCATACAAATCAAGGGTACACGAAATGTAATATTGCAGTGTTTGGAAACAAGTTTGTTTTAACCGAGGATGTAGGTATACATAATATTATTATTGCAAACAATTTGGGTGTTTCGTCAACATTGGTTCCTAAAGGGGAGATTCAGTTGGATGGATTTCCGTATGGATTTATCGGGGGATCATGTGGCGGATACAGAAATACATTGTTTTGGTATGGAAATCCAAAGGAATGTTCCTATTATGAAACAATAGAAAAACTGTGTGAAAGGAGCGGTATCAATAATATTCCATTGTTCGAAGCTAATTTGTTCGACATGGGTGGTATAATATGTTTTCCGCTGTGACATAGTAGTGTAAAAGTATTCCGGAAGGGTGGAATCCATTGGAGACAATTATATTTTCTTCCAAACAGGATTTAGATGAGTTAAAGCATATACTAACAGAACAAATTTCATTTTTTCGAAAAGATGCCATCAATTATCTCGATGTTAAACCCGAGAAGATTAAAGAGGCTTCATTTTTTCTGGCTGAATGGTTGCATCGCCTGTATGTAAAAACTGCAATAAGGGATGGAATAAGAACATCGTTTGATTTTTTGTCACAAGAAGAGATTTCAGCTGTAAAACGAATTGTTAGAGAAAAGCTGGAGAAAGAAAAGAGTTACTTTATTTGTGAAATCCAAAAAAAATTAATCAACCTTACAGAAGTTTCCAGATTTATTTCCTTAGAAGGTGTCTGGTTGTTTGCGATGGAGGATTACCGAAATAAAATCCTAGAATTAATAGAAGAAGCATTGGATGAACATTTGGCAGAACAAGATTATCGAGAATTTTTAAGTATGCTGCATTATTTTGTAGAATTGGAAAATTCACAAATGAAAGAACTACAGGTAATCACGCTTCCCAATGGTGCATACCGATTTTATGATGAGAACCATCGGGACATAACGGAGCAGTGTATTAAAATGGTGGTTAATGAATTTTCTGATGTAGAGCTAGCAGAGGCAGAACCCCAAAATGATATCTTGATTAGCTTACTGATAATTTTATTACCGGAGGAAATATACTTGTATGGTACAAAGTTTATTGAAAACAAAAAATTTTTAATAACATTGGAGGCTGTTTTTGCAGACAGAATACATCTAATTAAGGAAACTCCTTAAACTGTAATATAGATGTAACAAAAAAACAGTTGCAATGTCACAGATAAGAAGATATAATTAAAAATAAGAGCAAACATTGCACAAAATAAAAGTTTTGTGCAATAAGGCAGGGGATGTAAAGGTAAAAGGGGTGAGAAACAGTGAAATCAGGTAAATCTCTGGATCACGGGGCTCCGGAGCCTTTGGCATCCTTTTTAATATACATCGAAAGTATTCAAGGAAAATCCCCCAAGACTGCGGATGAATACTTTTATGATCTTAGAACATTTTATCGTTTTTTAAATCTAATTTACGGTTATGGTGATGATTCTGTTGAGTTTGATGAAATTCCTATTGATAATATATCTATTGATATATTACGCCGTGTTAATCTGCAAACTCTTTACGAATATATGAATTTTTTAAACAGAGAGCGCGGCAACTCAGCGATCTCCCGTTCACGCAAAATTTCTTCCTTGAAATCATTTTATAAATATTTACATACGAAAGCAAAATTAATTGATGAAAACCCTGCTGCTGAATTAGAATCCGTTAAAACGATTAAGCAATTACCCAAACATTTTACCTTAGAAGACAGCATTACTCTTCTGAATTCGGTAGAAAATCGTAATGCCGCAAGAGATTATTGTATCTTAACGCTATTCTTAAACTGCGGTATGCGATTGGCAGAACTGGTAAATATTAACATAACGGATATTCGCGGCGATTCACTGGTAGTTATTGGTAAAGGTAATAAAGAGCGCACAATATACCTAAACGAGGCATGTTTGACAGCGCTGGAAACATATATGCCTGTCAGAAACCAACAAACACCTACAGCGCGGGATAAAAATGCATTGTTTTTGTCTGAGCGAAACCAAAGGATTTCTCGGCGAACTGTACAATATACTGTTGAAAAATATGTTAAAAAAATTGGTTTAGATCCCCATAAATATACCACACACAATCTTAGGCATACAGCGGCAACATTGATGCACCAAGCAGGCGTTGATATTCGGGTTCTACAAGAGATTTTAGGCCACAAACAGCTTTCGACCACCGAGATTTATACCCACATCAACAATGACCAGATTCGAAACGCGGTTCAGAACAACCCCCTCTCTCGCGTTAAGAATGAAAAAATGGATTCTTCTGAATTAGAAAGTTGACATAATAATATTATGGTAACATAAAGGCTCCGAAAACATTTCGGAGCTTTTGTAATTAAATATCTTGAGAAAATATATATGGTCTAAGTGTTCCTGCAAGGTACAGAGAGCCACAGATACAGATAATCCCATTTCGCGGTGCCATACTTAACATTCGTCGCAACGCCTGTTCGGGATCCTTTTCTTTCGCTACCTCTTCCATCTTATTGTTTTGAAAAGCAGACGCTAGAGTTTCGGTGGAACAGCAGCGAGGTATTGGGAGTTCTGTGACTACAACTCCTTGTGCATATTTTGAGAGAATTTCAACGCAAGCGGTATAGTCTTTATCCTCCATCATGGCAACGCAGAAATAAATGGGACGATTTTTCTTCTTTAATGCCATGCAAAGTTCTTGAATTGCCTGAGGGTTGTGTGCGCCGTCCAAAATAATTCGATCGCCTATT
>JAZOWR010000368.1:0-7448 GCA_045659345.1 Ructibacterium sp. | reverse complement strand
CCCATACCGATGCGGTCTACGTGATGAATCTGCGCGTTCTTCTTACCGGTGATACAGCAGGTGCGCGTCATTATGCAAGCGTAAATGTAACGCTCCACGTCCTCGCAACGATCCCACAAGGGATCAGAGCAGGGCACGCCGTGCTGAATGCAGAAGTCAATGAGGTAGGTGAGGAATTCGCGTGCGGTTTCGCGGTCGACGTCGGAAAGGGAGAAATCCTCGTGTTCCTCGTCGCCGCAGAAGGACCATTTGAAGTAGATCTTCACCGCATCGGGAGTGTCGCCCATCCATTCCGCAATGTCGCGGATGGTCGCGTAGATCTTCCTTCGTTGCAGGGCGGTAATGCTTCGCCCATCGTCCAAGCGGACCTCGGCCTCGCGTGCCTCGTGGTCAAGGCACCAGCCCTGTGCATCCGCTCGGATTTGAATGGTGATAACGTCATTTTCGACGTGCAGGATCTTGCCGGATACTCTCAAGTGGGAACACTCCTTTCTTGAGGCAGGTTGCAAGGATGCGCAGGCGAGGCAGGTACATTTCCTTTATCCACGCTTCGTCATACTCAACGGGGTGCTCCGTGAGGCGGTCCTTGTCGATGGGGAGGAAGAAATTCTCGTACTCGGCTTCCGTGAGGCGATAGGCGTTGATGACGAGCGGCTTTTTCGCCGCGTACATCTCTACCTGCGCTTGTTGACCATAGGCTTTGGTAGGTTTCCAAATCTCTCCCGGAGAATGTCTGAAGGTCTTCACCTCGATGACTTCATCGTCATCTTCTCCATCAAGGTTGACTCTCAACCGACCAATGATTATCTGCCTGTCACGTTCTTTGATTCCAAGGTGATCTAAAATCAAAGGTTCGTACATCGTTCCTGTCCGCAGGTAAATGTTGTCGATGTCATCATCCGTGAACCCCATCTTCACATCCCACCAACTGCGGAAGGTCTGCGTGTTCCACTTGCCCATCACATACTTTGTATCGGATGCTCCGATGTAATAACTCCTGTCATGGTCATGAATCATTTTGATGCCCTCTGTAAAAGCTTTACAAGGAACTGATACTGGCTCTGTTTTAAGTCAGAGATGTCAGCCACTCCTACCTTCTTCAGACATCCGGCAAGCCTTTCTTCATAAGGTGCAGAACCAGGGGCATTGCGGATCAGAGTCTCAAGGTTTTTCGCTTCATCGATACTGATGGGCAAATCCTCTTTCGGTGCTTTCTTCTCCGTGTTGTCCATCGTGTCAGCGTCCTTTGTGTTATCGATGGCGAACAAGCCGGATAATGCATACTTCCTTGCGTAGGATGAAACCGCCCCTGTTATCTGGGATGCGTCCATTCCCTTCTTGACTTCTTCTTCTCTTGCGTATGCTTTGACGGAGATAGTATTTCCATCAAAATCGGTGATCGATGCGGTCGCTTCGACATAGTACCTGTTGCCGATAAGGGTAAGTTCGTCCGCAATGGTAAGGACACACTTTGCTTCAGCCAGTAACGGCTTCACGGCTGCTTCGATGTCTTCTGCCGAACGATAGGAATATTTACCGAACTCGTTGTAATTGCTCTTCTGTACTTTCAGCTTCTGCTGAACTGTGAACAGTTTTTCTTGGATTGTCATAACTTCCTTCCTTTCGCTAACATTCCCAAAACTTCATCATAAGTATTTTCAAGGTGGTAATAGAGGACTTCGTCTTCCTTGTTCTTCCCGGTGCAGGTGATGATTGCCGTGCTGTCTTCGGATTCTTCCACGGCTATGATGTGATCCGCATTAATGAGAATCTTCCCGGTTGTCCTCGTCCACTTGTAGGTCTTCTTATTGCATATGAGAAACATCTTTACCTCCTAACACATACCTCGCATAATGAACTGTCTTGCCCTTCCTGTTCCTGGACTTCTCCATGACTGTGTGGAATGGGAATCCGTCTGCCTTTAGGTCTGACATCCTGCTTGCGAGTCTCATGATTCCGTATTCCTTTAATGCATCCAACGGAGTGATCGAACCGAACTCATACATATGGGCAACTATCTCCTGCTTCTGTGTCATGCGCTTACCTCCTCTATCTCAAAATGCCAACCATCCTGCCCTGTCCTGTTCTTCCATTGCCAGAACATCCACTCTGCCTGTTTGAATGACCGAAATCCAAATGGGCAAGCCATCCTGTCATCATCCGGGGAAATCCAGTAGACTGTGTCCGGCTGTGGGTCTGCTGTGTAGGAACAGCAATACTTGGTGACTCCGTCCCGGTGTATCGTCAGCATATACTTCCTGTTGTTCCTTACATATCCGTCTATCATGCGTTCAAATTCGTACATCTTACCTTCCTCCATACAAAAATTCCTGTGACCTTGCGATGGCTTCATCTGCTTTCCTGTTGCCCTCTTTGATCCGCTTGTCCAGGGACTGTCCGGCTAATAAAAGGAATAAAGCAAATATCATCGCACAACCTAAAACCAATAAAACTATGTCAAGTCTCGTCTTTCTCATTGTTATTCCACCAATCTATCCATGTCTTTAGGATGGTCTTCTTACCTGCCCTGTGGTCATCTGCCAAGAATTTCGCTTTCCGCTTCGCAAAGGAGATCAGTTCATCCGATGTGTAAGTTGTGAAATTTCCAATATAGGCTTCATCGGTTAAAAACTTGTATGCCCGGTTTCCCTGTTCCTGTGCCTTTAAATAATTGGAATAAAGTGAACTGGCTCTTTTCCCTGTCTGGGATGCTTCTATCCGAATGTCTTCCATCCCTCTTGGGTACAACTCCTGTTGAGCCAACCAGGCTGCGTACTCGTTCACGGCAGATGCTACTATCACAAGTGCAAGCCTTTTGTAGCAATCAATTAAGTCATTCATCGGCATCTCCAATACTTCTGAAAATTCTTCAGATGGAACAGGAACTTACCGCCACCGGGGGTCTTGAAAAGGAACTCTGATGCCTGTTCTGACCTAGCTGCGGTGTACAAGGTGTATCTGGAGTATCCCAATTCCATCATTTCCTTCACGGAATAATAAATCTTTTCCATCTCCTTCCTCCTTAAATATGTCCATTATGGACACTTCCGAATCAAAAAAATTTTGTCCACCTGCGAAAGCGTCATTTTAAGTTCGGATCGCAAGACCGCAATCTCGCCAGATGTGAATTCTACCTTGCCAGTCCGCTTATTAAGGAAAGCGGTGCGAGAAAGACCGCATTTATCAGCAAGATAAGAGATACGCAGACCCGAACTCTCAATAAGTTTATTCAGTTCTTCTACGTTGGTGTGCAACTCTATGTCCTCCTTTCCTATATACTGAATGTCCGTTTTGGCTACCCAAGAATAAGATAGCACGATGTGTCCAATCTGTCAACAATTAATTTCACACTTGTTCAAAAAAGTTTACTTTTCGGCTATAGTGTGTTAGTATCCAATCGGAGGTGAGAGACAATGACAGTAGGAGAAAGGATTAAGGCAAGAAGAAAAGAACTCAAGATGTCGCAGGAGGAACTTGCGGATCGTGTAGGTTATAAGGAAAAGGCAACTATCTCTAAAATTGAAAAGGACGGCAGGACTCTCCGGCAGAGCAAGATTTTATTATTTGCGGATGCGCTCCAGGTTTCCCCTCTCTACCTATTAACAGGGGAAGATGAACCAGAGCCGTATGAAGAGCCGGATATAAGGGAAGTGGAATATGCCGACCTCATCGCCCAATTAACAGACGATGAGAAGCAGGATGTATTGGATTATATACGTTATCTAATGTCCAAGAAAAAATAGTCCCCTATTTGGTACACCTCAACTGTTATAACTAGGAAAAAACACAGGGGAGGTGGACACCATGACGGAAGAATTAATGAGACTTTTTGCACTACTGTCTCCCGAAGAGAAAGACGAGGTGATTGCGTACATAAAAACACTCCCCTTAAACTGTGGGGAGTGCAATAAAAAAGAAAGGAGTAGGAAGGTACACCCGGAATGAAAAAGACATTATGAAGGAAGGAGGTTACAAGGCAGAAACAGGTGTACCATAATTATAATAGCATAAAGGGGGTTCGCTATGTGGAAATATTCTTCCAATATCGTAGTGGGCATCGCATCGGATGGGAAATACATCCGAAAACGTGTCTGTTCAAACTCCAAGGCAGAGTTTGAGCGAAAGAAATTTGACATGAAGAAAGAGTTTGAAGGGTTAGATCACCCATCAGACATCACCTTCAAGAAGTATGCAGAGAAATGGTTGGAAACTTACAAGTCATCAAGAGAAGCTGCCACCATCGCCATGTATCGGAACTGCTTAAAACATACTGGCAGCATCGATTACATCCCACTCAAGGACATCCGTCCGTCTGACCTGCAACGTGTCATCACGCACAAGGCTGACTCGCCAAGCGTATGTCAGCAGATAGCACTCCTATTTCGCCAGATTTGGGGTTGTGCGGTGCAGGATGGGATTTTGTCCAAGGACATCACGAAACGGCTGAATTTGCCCATTGTGGTGCGTCAAGAGCGCAGAGCGTTGAAGAAGTCAGAGATTGAAGCTGTTAGGAGTGCTAACCTCGATCCGATGGACAGGATGTTCGTGAATCTGCTCTACTATTTTGGGTTAAGACCGCAGGAAGCCTTGGCGGTAATGCCAAAGGATTTTGATTTCTCGGACATGACGCTGACTATCAGCCGTGCGGTAGGCTATGAGGGAAACGATTACTACATCAAGTCCTCAAAGAACCGAAAGGTAAGACGCATCCCTATCCCCACGCAGCTAGTCGGTGACTTAAAGGCATACCTCAAGAATAACAAGGGGTTGTACTTAATTCACCGGGATGGTCATCCGCTCACCAAGTCCTCGCAGGTGAAGATGTGGCAACGGATCAAGAAAGAGATTAACAGGCAGCTAGGCGGTACGGACACCCTGGATTTGACGGACGGATTAGTCCCATACGTTTTCCGGCACAACTTCTGCACAGAATGCTACACACGGAAGGTTTCTATCATCAAGTGTGCAGAACTACTAGGGAATTCACCGCAGATGGTAATGAATGTTTATACCCATCTGGACAACTCCAGAGAGCCTTTAGACAGTCTGAAACAGCTGTCAATGTAGTAGTGCAAGAAATGGGACAAAGGCAAAAGTGAACATAACTGTTTTCGAAAAACCATAACACGGCTCTAGAAATCAACGAATTTTGCGTTCATGAAGTGAACATAACTATCAAAAAAACCATGTTTTGAACATACATTTTGTATCATTTTAGTGCAATTTAGCACACTTTGGCAAAAATCAAAAAAGCCGAAAAACCTTATAAAATCAAGGTTTATCGGCATTTTCAACTCATGAGCCATCGGGGACTCGAACCCCGGACAACTTGATTAAAAGTAAACTACTCTTTGTTGAATTTTAGCCGTTTGTTGGCATTGGTTGTACACAAAATGAACATAACTATTTTAATTGTTAAATTCTTCACAAACTTGTTGTCCCATTTTTTGTACAGTAAACCCATCAATTTTTAAAACGAAATCTCAAAATTTCTAAAGGCAGCAGGACAAAAAATACCCCCGGTCACATATTTCAGCCGGGGGTGTATCTCTGTCTGCCAGGGGACTATGGAATGAAGAGGAATCACGATGAAAAAGCTGACAGTAAGCAGCAGACAGAGTTTAAAGCGGTACGTTGTACATATGAACAGCGGTCATGAACATCTTGTGGATCGGTGAAGTGTTCTTCTCGACCCTATACAGATTGCCTTTTATCTTAATGATAGTGTTGTTTATATCGATCTCCGGCTTTCTTGCGGTAGCGAAGTAGGATGCGTTACACCTTGCCGTTATATTAGGACTCTTTGTGGTCAGATTCGGAGTCACACTTGTAGTTGACGATAAAGTACCTGCCGTATTAACGCAGTAGACTCCGTACAACGTAGTAGTCCATGACCTGTTTCCGCTAGTGTTGTAGTAGATATTGTAAGCAGAAGAAGTGTATAGGTTGGTACAGTAGTTGTAGCTAGGAGTTTCGGTTTCGAAGTTCGCCAAGCCGTATGGTCTTCTGTTGACATTCTGATAGAATGCACCATATGCTCTGTCGGGCATGGCTTTCATTGTCGCACCTGCTGTCTGCACATCGTCTACGCACCACAGCCATTCGATGATATAGTCATAGTTCCCAAGGTCGATGGCAACTGCTTTCCCATTAACACTATCTTTAATGACAGTAGCCGTAGTAGATGCAGTCCAGTCGGCATAACTTGTGTCCTTTAAGTAGGTTGTACTGGTTAATAACGAGTCATCTATTAACTCGCAATGTTTGCCCATCCACGAATGCTCTTCTGTATACTCGGCAAAACCGCCACCTGCTTTTGGCAAGAGTATGCTCGGCACACTTGGATATGTTGCACCTGCAATGATTATATCAGACATAACTCACCTCATGAGATAGTCAGTACTTTGGTTGTGGAATCCTGTGATACAGTAGGGGTAGTAAGATTACCTGTGATGAGGTTGCCGTTTACATATCCTTTATACCCCGACAGGATTTTGGATGCATCCGCTCCGTTTGTGTCGATGGTAGTATCCAAATATTCTGCCGTTCCACCACCGCTGATTGGAATGTGGACAGATGGTACTGAATTATACGTTACTCCGTTGATTACTACGTTTTTCATTTTCTCTCCTTATGAAACTGTAAGATATGATCCGTTCCATTCAATCTTTCCGTAGTTGGATGGAACAGGGTTAATAACGATATTGTCTAATAGCAGTTTGTTTGTGGTCACGATGGTCTGCGCTTCATCTGACGGAGTGAAGATATACTCCCCATCATATGTGTCAGCAGAAACCATTGCATACTCCGCTCCGATAGAAGCTTCAAAGGTTACTTCTGAAGCACCTATCGTCAGCGGAATTGATTCTTGATCTACTGCTACAGTCATGGGAATAGTAATCATTCCAACACTTCCTTTAAAAGCTGTTTGCCGAAATTATAAGTCACAACATCTGATGCACACCTGCCACCAGTAGCGGAAGTCCAGTTAGCTTGTATCTCCACAGCACCCTCATAGAACGAGAGGGTTTCTTCCTGTGTCAGATAAACAGCGATGCTCTTCTCCTCAATGGTCAAGTCCTCTCCTGTTTTCGTGAGAGAGGAAGACTTGTTGTGGGAGTGGAAAGTTACATAGACATTCTGCGCTGATGTCAGGTCTAAATTCTCATCATCAAATGTCAGAGTAAAAGTTGGGGTTGTTCCAATCGGTATCATGATTAACTCCTACATAAAGATTTTAGTCCATGTCTTCCGACCGCAGACTCCGTCCACACCGAAAGAGCCATAGACTTTATTGATATTCGTCTGAAATCCTTTGAGTGCAGATTCTGTCATCGAGCCGAACGAGCCGTCAATGTCTCCACTATAGTAACCCATGTATTTCAGTTCACTCTGAAGCACTTTAACAGCATCCCCTGTCGGTCCGTTTTGGATGGTCGGGAGACAGG
>JAZOWR010000367.1:0-2987 GCA_045659345.1 Ructibacterium sp. | reverse complement strand
TAAATTTTTTATCTTTTCTAAAGTTCAAAATTCTAAATTCATAAAACCATGCATCATTTATATTTATTCTATCTCCATAATCAGCATAAAAGCAACTAGACTTTAAATTTTTATATAAATAACATAATACATGCTTTCTGTCGGTTTCTTTTTTAAAATCCAATCCCAGAATATTGAATGCGAGTGTATTATCAGGTCTGTTTCTAAATACAACGCACTGCTTACCTCTTCCTAAATAATCCTCAAGAAAATATTTGATACATTCAAGTATTTCATCAGCCTGAGGCTCCCATTTAAACTTAACGTATGGAATTGTAGGAACCGAGTCAATTTTTCTAATTTGAGTTCGTGAAAGATTCGGATTGTTTGATTTAATCATTGTAGGAATGATAAATTCAATTATATTCTGTTTGGTTTTATCCCAAATTGCTACTTCATTTAATTCAGATTCAAGCAAATCCTTGAATTTCATAGTATCTCCCTTTAAAGTATGTGTCCACCTCTATTTGTGAACTACCCCGCCCCGTAAAGGGGCGGGGCTTCCTGTTTCAACTGACTGAACGAGGGTTCAAAGCCCATCTGGCTTTGAAATCATTCAGTCTATCCGCAGGCACACCCCTGAGTTCCTCAGGTGTATAATCTTCATGTATCAGATGAAACATTAAAAGCATATTATTTGCAGCATGAGCATCTCTGTCTCTTGAATAACCGCACTCGCAATTATACTCAACGGCATTTTATGCACAGAAAAGCATTTAGGACATAATTGTGTCGTTGGAAGCCATTTACTTATTACATGGCAGTTTTCAAGTCTGCTTAACTTAGCCTAAAATTCCATGTTGAAGTTTCTTTCCAAAACGCTTAAACCAGCTATGGATTTGTTCGTCCTGAATTACAACATTTTTACGGTTTTTAAGGGTGTGAACAAGTTTATTAGAGATATCCTCCTTTATATTCTTTAACTTCTGATACAGTTTATCCAGTTTAAATTTTGTCTTAAACCAGTTTTTAGACCGTTTAACTTTCCTTGAAAGGGAACGCTGAACGGTTTTGATTCTTTCCAGTATTTCAGCCTGTTTACCTGTAATAGTCGAAGGTACCTTTTCACCGTCTGAAAAGGTTAAAAAGTCCTTAACGCCGAAATCAATGCCTATTTCATCAGAAACGGTTTCTGTTTCTTCCTTTTCCACATAAACGGTTACATGCAGAAAATACCCTTCCGCATTGCGGATGAGTTTAGCGCATTGAATATCAAAATCGCCTTTGAGGTTTCTGAGCTGTTCACCGCCTTTGATTCTGATTTTCTGACCAAAACACTGAAGACTCAGTTTGGTGAAATCATCATTAAATCTGAATGTGTTTCCATATTGAGACAGTGGAACTGAATTGACTACGCTTGTGTACTTTAACCGTCCTACTTTTTGACCTTTAACCTTTTTAGTGTGTAACTTATTCAAGTCATCCTTAACCCAGTCTATAACGGCAGTACGCATCTGAGAGGACAGGTTCTCCAAAACAACTTCAACATCATTTCCGTCTTTGTCCTTATGGCTTATGTTTACCGTTTTACGGTCGAACTCTTTCAGATTATGGGTTTCAATAAAGCTAATGATGTAGTTTCTGAGCCACTTTGCTTCTACGAAGCACATGAATAGACGGTTCAGGGTTTTTGCGCTGAGCTTGTTGGCCTGAATTTTAAGAGCAAAGGTTAAAGCCCTCATTTCTGAGTGTTTAGCCTTATTGCGGAGTTTAGTCTCCATCCGTCTTGCGTATGCTTCTGTATTGTGCAAAATTGTAACCTTTTCAGTTTTATTATAAATAAGTAAATAAGGTACAAGGTCTAAAATCGGCATTTTCTAAATTTTGAATCCTTATAAAATAAGGACACATCAAAAACAAAAAGGCGATTTAAGACCTTATACTAAATAAGTATATTACAAAGGTACTTATAAGTCAAATTATTTTATTGATTTCGTACCTCTAATCCCCACACCTGAAGGTGTGGGGTTTTGGGCTTTTATAAAAGTCATAACCCATCCTTTCCATGCGGGGTTGTTATGGGATCGGAACAGAAAACCCCGAAACAAGTTTCGGGGTTATGCCGGAAATCCTAATCTTCGTCCTCAATGTCGGAATCGGATACCAGCTTGTTCAGAGTCTTTTCAGAAAGCGTGTCAATCGCGTGCATCATTTGATCTTCGGATGCCTTCCTATATGCCTCATACAAAACATCGTACATTTCGTCCGAATCGGCAAGACAAAGTTTTCCGTCGTCGTTGAAATAGATCATATCATCCCAATACTTCTCTATGGGATTCGGATATTGAAACAATCCGCTCCAGATAGTATCAAGAAATCCTTCAGCATCTCTTACGTTAAAGCTCCCTGTGGTAAGATAACTGATGCAGTATTCCCGGAAAGAATCGTAGGCATCGACCTCAAAATCCATAAGCATTCTCCGGACATCCTTTTCGGGAATGTCCCGGATACTGTTTTCCATGAGGTACTTGAACTTCCTGAGCAAAACTTCCTTGTTGTTCTTTTTCTCAGTCAGGAATCTCTTGTGTGAATTTCTTCTCATTATTTTTACTCCTTTTTAAGTGTATTTATAAAAAAAAAATCAGGAAGGCTTCAACTGCTTCTCTGTCAGAACAATAAATTTCATACCATTTGACGCCGCAAATTCAGAGGCAGCTTTCCACTTGGCCTGATTTACCAGATAAGTTTCCACCTGCTCCTTGTACCTGAGAACAGCATTAGGACTTTTGACCTTCGGCTGCTCCGGCATCATGGTTTCATGATACGGCTTTATTTCCACCAGAAATTTGTCCCCTGTCGCAAATTCGATAAACATATCCACAAAGTACCTGTGAACCTGATTGTCCAGAGGCTTGACATAAGGGATGCTGAACGGCTCTATGGAAAACTTCTGTACTTTAGGATTCAGATCAGCATAGCAGAATGCGATTCGTTCCAGATTCGATTTA
>JAZOWR010000366.1:0-6531 GCA_045659345.1 Ructibacterium sp. | reverse complement strand
GGCATCCCGGGTATGAGCACGGTCGCATTGGTTTCCTCGGCACTTCCTTTCCCCCTTTCGAGCATAAAAGGAGCCTCGCAGGTATTTATCACACCCGCAAGGCTCTCTTGCACTTTCTGACAGCTTAATGATATCACAAGATGTTACTCTCATTCAATCACATTTACTCTCATCTTTTAAAATTTTCTCAATTTCTTTCATTGCCCTGCCGTGAATTCGAAATGTATGTTGTATACTGTAGTTCATATCCACCGCTATTTGCTCCCAACTACAAAAGCACACATACCGACGTTCCAACAACATTTGCTGTTCCGGATTCTTCACCAACTTGATAACATTCGTTATTTCACGAATCAATTTTACAAGTCTGTTAATCTCTGTATCAATTTCACCTTTCATGTCCACGATCTTTTCGATGGTATCCGCCATGGTAGATGTACTTTGCTTTGAACCGCTCGGCATTCCCGATACCGTAGACGTGCACTTAGTCGCCAGTTGTTTCAATGTTTCCAACATCTCCAACTTTGAGTTTACACGTTGGTTAAGTCTATACGCCTGTTTTAAATACTCTTTAGCTGTCATAGCCCATCTCCTCCTTAATCTTCTCCATCAGTTTTTCACCATCAACACTCGTCAAGATTTTATACCAGTCCGAACGAAAGAACCGCTCAAGCTTCTGCCGTTCTTTTTGCACTTTTTTATCTCCCGGTTGTTTCATGCACCTTTTCAAAACGATTCTGTAATCTTCCACCGCATAAATCACAATCGCGTTTGCAAGTTGCTCATAAGGCAACCTGATACATTTATCACTTTCCCCCGGCTTTGGTCTGTGTTTTGTTTTATGCTTCCGTTTGTACTTGCGTTTTTGCTCGAAGCGTTCTTGCTTTATGATGTTAGCCAACGCCATACCTGCCGTAGGGTCGGGATACCCTTCTTTGTTCCTGTTATAAATCATGTTTCTGCCTCCAATTCTTCTACCTCAATGTAAATACCGCACGGCTCGTCCGACCACCGTTTCTCTGCAACCTCCCGTGCGACTTGTGCGTCATCCTTCCAAAAACCTAACTGCGTCATACAGTCTTTTAGCAGTTTTTGCAGGTTATCCGTATCAGGCTTTGTACTTCGCCACTCTCCGTTCTTATGTTTCGAACCCTTCGGGAACAACCACAATACTTTCAGCATCACTGCACCAAGCATCGGCATTTTGGGTTTATGTAAGTTCAAATGCGCCAACAACAGATTCCTGGCTTCCTTTACGGCAGGCGGATCGTAAAAAATAGGCTTACCCTTTACCACCCTCACCTTCCTCATTTGTGCTGTTGATGTCGGCGGATTCATTGCTACAAAAAAATACATCTTTCAACCTCCTGACTGAAATCCGGCGGGTCCATTGTTCGTGTGGGGGGAAAGGCACGGCTGTCAGCCTTTCCCCTACACACATGAACAGCCCAAAAAACAATCTATATTTATATGCAGTTTTCCGTTCTGCTTTTTTGACGGAAAGTTTTTCAGTTTTCCGTTTTAGCTTTTTTCAGCATTTCGACCACACCGTTTTTACTTGAAAATTCATGTTTAAACTCTTTTAGTCTGTCGCGCATACAGCGTTCTGTAACCCCTGCATACTCCGCCATATCAGAAACTGTTACCTTCCCTTTTATGGCACATGCTTCATAGGCTTTTTCGACCGACTCTCTTCTTTCCGCTTTTGTGGGACAGTATCTGTTCTTTGCTCGAACCGCCTCATAGCTTCCTTCCGAGAAAGCTCCGCCCAAAGTCCCTGTATCATCCAATTGATGCACGGGATACGAGAACCAAAAATTTACAGGCTCAATGTTTTCAAATTCCCGCAAGCTACTTTCCAATCGCCAAGCGGTTACATTTTTCGCCTTCAAAATTCCTTTCTGCTCGTCTGCGAGTTCTAGCTGAATCATATCCAATTGTGCGTCAGGGTCCCTTGCAAACACACCGGAACCCGAGGCTCTGTCCATTGCCTTTTTTGCACCCTGCACACCTTTGGAATGATGATGACAATAAATTGCGGCACAACCGGTCTCTGCACAAATCTTATCGAACTGGTTACAAAACTCTGCCATATCCGATGCATTGTTTTCATCACCCGTTATGACCTTATAGATAGGGTCAATGATTACGGCATCAAAGTGTTGGTCCCGCACCCTTCGTATAAGCTTTGGCACCAATTTGTTAAGTGGCACGGCATTACCTCTCAGGTTCCAGACGATGATGTTTTTCATACTGCTTTTGTCAATACCCAAGGCATCGTAAATACTCATAAAACGCATGATACAGCTTGCAGGGTCAATCTCAAGATTTACATACATAACCTTGCTTTGTTTGCAATTAAAACCAAGCCATTTTTCGCCTGATGCAAGTGCTGCACACAGCTCCATCAGCAAGAAGCTTTTTCCCGCCTTTGAAGAACCGGAAATTAACATTTTGTGTCCGCAACGCAACACGCCTTCAATGAGCTCATCCGGAAGCTCCGGCAGATTATCCTTGTAGTCAATAAGGTTTACGGGGTCAGGCAGTTCATCTGTTACACCTTCTACAAAGTCCATCCAATCAACCCATGATTTTCGACCGATGTTGGTGTCTACCAAATACTGCTGATTTTCGTTCCTGTCTACACCTGGCATTCGTGATAGTCTTGACGGATTTCTGTTTTGCTTGTCTATAGCAACGCCGTTCTTTTCCAGAAAATCATACAAAAACTCCACACGTTTGCGATACTCGTTATAATCGTCTGCATCAACCTTTACAATCGCATGCAGGCTCTTTCCGCCGCTATGCACCAGACATGCAATGGGAAGCTCCAGTTTTCTGTACATGGCATCCTGGTCTGCGATACGCATTTTGTCCGATTCCACCAATGCGTACTTGAATTTGGTAATGTTTTCGTTTTTCACGCCTTCGCCGTCTACAGGGTTAAACCGAATCCAGGCTCCCACTTCTTTCTTCCAGTCACCGAAGGTTGCTCCGATATCGTCACCATGCTTTTTAAGGGACTGAATCAGCTCGCCTGCAGTTCGGTTAAACACACCTTTTGCGGGAATCCATTTTCCGTCTGCATCCTGCCACACATCATTGGTTACATATCCGATAAAATCATCTTTGTCAAAAAGAGTTTCCAAGTAAGTAATAAGCTGCCTTGACGGCTCTTTTGTTTTGGGTGTTATGTATGCAGTGAACCCGTCTCCATCCTCCGAGATGCTGTCAGACCAGTCCATAACGCCGTCCTCAAATTTCGGAACATACCCGTGTTCCTTTGCCATGCTGATAATAGTGCCTGCTCTTACGGGGATATCTACATTCCTGAAAGTTTTCCATTTCCTTTCACATTCACCAGGCCTATATCTTGTATCATTTCTGCTCCATTCTTCCCAAACAGAGCAATCAAAGCCTTCTGCCTGCAAGCCCATACCGACAGTTACCCATTCCTGATATGTAAGAGTTGACACATCCATCGCCTGCAATGCAGCTAAAATGTTATTCATCATAAATCTCCTTTAAAAATTACGGTTTGTATGTTTTGGCATCTAAGCCATACGGCAATCTCCAATTGTTCACAGCAAGCCTAGATATCATTTTTGCAGCAGCCGAAAACTGCCATGTTCCCACCTGTCTGAATCCGTACCGTTCCAGGCATCTGATTTGTTTAGGTGTGGCAAGCCCCTCTTCCTGTCTGCGTTTTAATTTGTCAATCAGCACGCATGCTTTACCCATGTTTTCTACCGTTTCGGCAAAAATACCGCGTTTTTCCAGAAACTCTATTTGCTTTTCGGAAGGCGGTGCCATTTCCCATGCAAAGGTAGGTACATATTCCACCAAATCCTCTGCCGCAATAGACAAAGCATACTGGAGCGGGTCCACCAGTTTTCGTTTTCTGTTCCGCATTTCCGCCAGCTGTTTTGCCAAAGCTTCCTCTCGCTCTGCCAAAACATCCCGTTCTGCCTGTTCTTCTGCGTCTATTAGGTCAATGCCGTCTGCCGACTTTAACATCACTTCATTTATTTTGTCTGCGATATTTTGGTCTTTACTGATCAAGGCTGAAGGTCTGCACAAATCATGTCTTGAGGTAAGCCACAGAAAATCCAAAAGAAGTAAGTTTTCCTTGCCGGGACTTAAACGCATACCTCGGCCTACCATTTGCTGATAAAGTCCCCTGACCTTTGTGGGTCGCAAAATGACCACACAATCCACAGACGGACAGTCCCAGCCTTCGGTAAGAAGCATGGAATTACAAAGCACATCATATTTTCCGTTCTCGAAATCTGTAAGAATTTCTGTTCGTTCTTTGCTGTTGCCGTTCACCTCTACCGCTTTCATCCCCTTTTCTTTTAAAAGCGTACAGAACTTTTGCGCCGTTGAAACCAAAGGCAAAAACACAACCGTTTTTCTGCCGGAACAGTAATTTGTCATCTCATAGGCTATCTTTTCAAGGTACGGCTCTAATGCATAGCCCACCTCACCGACGCTGTAATCTCCGTTAGAAATCGCAACATTGTTTATGTCAAGTTCTAAAGGTATCATCTGTGCTTTTACAGGGCATAAATACTTTTCCTTGATTGCCCGGCTCATGCTATACTCATAAGCACGGCTGTCAAAATATTCACCGAGGTTTTTCATATCGCCTCGGTCCGGGGTTGCGGTAACCCCTAAAACATTTGCTGCCGAGAAATGGTCCAGCACCTTTCTGTAGCTGTTTGACAAGCAATGATGTGCCTCATCCACAATGATGTCTGAAAAATAATCTGTCGGGAACTGTGCCAATCTATTATCCTGTGCAAGGGACTGCACCGAGCCTACCGTTACCGGAGCCTCCATTCCCATACAACTGCTTTCGGCTTTTTCCAGTGCACTTTCCAAGCCCGTTACAGATTTCAACTTATCCGCAGCCTGGGACAGCAGTTCGCCCCGGTGTGCCATAATCAGTACACGGTGTCCCTTTTTCACCTGTTCTTCTGTGACTTTGGCAAAAACCACAGTCTTTCCGCATCCGGTCGGGAGCACCAGCAAGGTTCGCCGGTGCCCCATTTCCCATTCGTTTAAAATTGCATCTTTTGCCTCAGTCTGATATGGTCTGAGTTCGAGCATTAGACACTTCCTCCGATATCCTCGAAAGGCAGTTCGTTGTTATCCTCGTCCGCACATTTTTCCGTGTCAGTTTCAAAATACATATCATCGTAATCATAGAAAACATCCACATCGTTTGCCTGTCTCTCTTCGCCGTCTTTATTTGTATAATTACGGGGCTTGAATTTTGCTCTGCCCTTGGAACCCAAAACGGTGTTCCAGTTCATAACAAGGCGTTCACCGTGTTTTTTCTGACCGATACAGCGGAAGAATGCAGAAATTCTCCACTCCAAGTTTCTGCAAAGTATGATATCCACCTTTGCGGTTGCTCTTTTTCCGTCTTCCGTATCCACGGCAAGTGTAAGGGTAGCTTTGTTGCAGGCAGGAATTTTCGCACTTCCGGGGAATCTGCCCCTTTCAAAATCCACTACCACAAAATTGTAATCGCCTTCAGGCAAGATGACATATTCCTGACCATCCTCTTCGATTACGTCATCCCAATCCAAGCATACATTCATTTCATTATTCATTGTTTTCTCCTCCGTTTTCTCCGGCTCTTTTTGCCGTAATCATGTTTTTAATCTGCTCCCAGTATTTGATTATCCATTCATTTATGAGCTTGTCCGGGTAATCCTTTACGGGAAGGTTTGCATCATAGCGTGTCTTTTCTCCGACAACCGCCTGAAGCTCTGCTTCGGTTATACCTGCCTCATTCATCAAAGACAACAGCTGTAAAAGCGCAGGTTCTTTTTTCGGTTTTGTTGCATCTTCAAATATGTGCGAAATATTCGCATAATCCAAATCCAATATTTCGGGCAAACCGAATCTGTTTTTGGCATCCCAGCAAGGATGATGGCTTGTATGTATAACACGCTTTCCGCCCTGTACTTTGTTTGCCTTATTCTCGGTTGTTACCACATAGGTCTGGTAGTTCAGGAAAAGGAGCATATCGCACCATTCCTTAAACAGCGGTGCGACCTGCTTTGAAAGCTTCATTTCCCAACGGTCATACGCCCCCATTTCATCCGGTTGTTCAAACTTTCGCATTTTGGCATGAGCCGTTGCAACCACATGAACGCCCGCCTCAATGATTCTGTCAAGCACCGAAAAGAATTCTATAAACTCTTCAGCAAGGTATGTATAGCCTTTGCCGTATCCGAACTCTTCAAGTCCCGTCTTTTTGTATTTGGAACAGATATGGTTAATTGCAAGCTGTTCTGCCCAGTCGGCCGTGTCAATAATAAGCGTTTCACAGATATCCGGTGTTTCCGCCACTTCGTTTAAGATATTTATAAGCTCTGTCCAGCTCTGTGGCTTATTAATTCTTCTGACATTCATATGCGATGTACCGCCTTCGGTGTCAATGAACAACGGCTTTGGGAACTGTGCAGCAAAGGTACTTTTTCCTATACCCTCACTTCCGTAAACGACCACCTTCTG
>JAZOWR010000365.1:0-12495 GCA_045659345.1 Ructibacterium sp. | reverse complement strand
CGGCAACTCTCCCGTTCAAAGGTCTTTGAACCGTCGGTACCGGTTACCTTCATTTTTAGCACTCTGTCATTTGGGGTATATTCCAGCACCTCAATCTTGGTCACATCTCCCACATCATAGCCCTTGTTTCTCATGATGGTGGTTGCTTCCTCTTGGGTCAGGGTTCCTTGCCATCTGCCATTGGTAATATGATCAGTATCCTCCCAATGGTTGTCCACCGAAACCAGATAAGGGACGGTATTTCCCCAAACATTTTTGACATCCTCCGTAGTGGGACCCATGGATGCCGAATAATAAAGTTCAGCAAGCGCACCGTTATAGGTGAGCACCTGTCTGGTGGTTTCATCTACAGGGAGATAAGAACCCTCCGATTCCACCCGAGTGCCGGAGTACGCCTGACAATGCACACCGTTGCAAAGGTCAAACCCCTCGGCTTTGTGCTTGTTTAAATGAACACTCACATAGTTTCTGGCACAAACCGCCTGCGCTTTTAATGCCTCCTTGTGCCAAGAAGGACTCATTTCCCTGGAAATAACACCATAAAGATAATGGTCTAAAAACACCACATTAATCACTGTCAATTGGGTTCCGTCCGCAACACAATCAATAGCGCCACGGTATTCCACTCCATCCACCTTGAGCTTTTGTTCTTTTCCCGAGGCATTGGGTTTAATCCCTGCGCTCCCTGTTCCCTGATAGAGAACCAATCCGTTTGGTTCGCTGACCTTGACCTGCCCATCCTTCACGGAAACAATGACTGATGTTTCAGAAACCTTCATCTGCTGCGTAAACTCTCTGTCTGTGTATGTGCCTAACAAAAAACCATGCTCTGATTCCAGCTGTACCGTTTTAGGTGCGCCATTTCCATACATCAGCCCGATTCTGACAAACTGCGGCAATGTATAATCTGCATGTGCTGCTGTTGGCATCCACAAAAGACAACAAAGCAAACAAAGCAAAAACAACCGCTTTCGCATCATTCATCACAGCCTTTCATACATATATAAATATAATACCACATTCAGATTTAAATTACCAGACATTTTTTTCATATTCCATATAAAACCTCTCTTTTTGGCGTTTTGATACAGACTTGTAAGCAAACCGACATCTTTCCCTTTGTTTTTTTGTCAACCTTAGTTTTTTCTGCAACGCTCTATGAAAATCGACTGAAAATTCCCTCTAAAATACGGCTTTATGCCTAAAAAACATTTGACATCTTTCTGCGGTTCGCATATAATATTTATGATATATAATGTTATGCTTTAGTTACTGCAAGGAGGAAAATGAAATGAAACAATATAAAGTTGGAATTATCGGTGCAACCGGTATGGTTGGCCAGCGCTTTATCACCTTGATGGAAAACCACCCATGGTTTGATCTGAAGTTGCTTGCGGCATCGCCCCGAAGCGCCGGAAAACCCTATTGCGAGGCAGTAGGAAACCGTTGGGCAATGGCAACTCCAATTCCCGATGCTGTTAAGGATATGGTTGTATATGATGCAACTGCGGATATCGAAGTCATTGCATCTCAGGTGGATTTTGTCTTTTGCGCTGTTGACATGAAGAAGGATGAAATTCGTGCTTTGGAAGAAGCATACGCTAAGGCAGAATGCCCTGTTGTTTCCAACAACTCAGCACATCGCCACACTCCGGATGTTCCTATGATTATTCCGGAAATCAACCCCGAGCATGCTGCAATTATCGAGGCACAGAGAAAGCGTCTTGGTACCAAACGCGGATTTATCTCCGTAAAGTCCAACTGCTCATTGCAGAGCTATGTTCCTGCGCTTCATCCATTAAAGAAATATGGAATTTCTCAGGTTCTTGCCTGCACTTATCAGGCAATCTCCGGTGCAGGAAAAACCTTCGAAACCTGGCCCGAGATGGTAGATAATGTGATTCCCTATATTGGCGGCGAGGAAGAAAAGAGCGAAATTGAACCGTTGAAGATTTGGGGAGCCATTGACGGCGACCAAATTGTTGACGCTACCTCTCCTTCTATCACCACCCAATGTCTGCGGGTAGCCGCAACCGACGGTCATATGGCAGCAGTATTTGTAAAGTTTGAAAACAAACCTACCATCGATCAGATTAAGGCAGACTGGGCAGCATTTAAGGGTGCTCCTCAGGAATTAGAGCTTCCTTCTGCTCCCAAACAGTTCCTTAACTATTTTGAAGAGGATAACCGTCCTCAGACCAAGCTGGACCGCAACCTCGAGGGCGGCATGGCAGTTTCTATGGGTCGTCTGCGGGAGGATTCTCAGTATGATTACAAATTTGTCTGCCTGTCCCACAACACTTTAAGAGGTGCTGCAGGCGGCGCTGTCCTGATGGCAGAACTGCTGGCAGCAAAAGGCTATTTCGACTAATTAGAAAGGAGCGAATCTTATGAAACCTCCTGTTTTTACCGGTTCTGCTGTTGCGATTGTTACCCCCTTTCACGAAAACGGGGTAGACTTTCCCAAATTAAATGAACTTCTTGAATTTCATTTAAACAACAGCACCGACGCTATTGTTGTCTGCGGCACTACCGGAGAGCGTTCGACCATGTCGGATGAGGAACACAAAGAGGTTATTCGTTTTACAGTCGAAAAAATTGCAAAGAGGATTCCTGTCATCGCAGGCACCGGAGGCAACGATACCGCCTACTCCATTGGGTTGAGCAAACATGCAGAATCCGTTGGCGTTGATGGTATTTTGGTGGTTGCCCCATACTATAACAAAACCACCCAGAAAGGACTTTATGCCCATATTAAGGCAATCGCCGATTCTGTTTCGATTCCGCTGATTCTTTATAATATTCCCGGACGCACCGGGGGCTTAAGTTTCTCTCTGGAAACATTAAAAGAACTTGACAAAATTCCCAATGTCACGGGCATTAAAGAAGCCTCAGGAGATTTGGCATATGCAGCAGAAATTGCAGCCAATACCGACCTTGCCATCTATGCGGGTAACGATGATATTATTGTTCCCATTATGTCTATCGGCGGTCAGGGTGTGATTTCTGTGATTGCCAACATTCTGCCAAAGGAAACTCACGATATCTGTGCCTCCTTTATGGAGGGCAGAGTGGAGGAATCCAGAAAGAACTTCTTGAAAATTCTGGATTTGATTCATGCACTCTTTATAGAGGTTAACCCCATTCCCATTAAGACGGCGATGAACCTGATGGGTTTTGGCGTTGGCAAACTCCGGATGCCGCTTTGTGACATGACGGAAGAAAACCTAAAAAAACTGACGCATGTTTTAAAAGCACACGGATTCGTAAAATAATCAATTTGATAACAAAGGATGATACCTATGACAAAGATACTTTTAAGTGGCGCAAACGGGAAAATGGGCAAAGCAGTTACCCGTGCCGTTGCAGAATCTGATCTACTGACTATCAGTGCGGGCTTTGACATCAATACAGAACAATCGGCCGGCTTTCCGGTTTACGATGATCTACATCAGGTAACGGAACCGGTTGATGTAATCATCGACTTTTCTCATCCTGCTATGCTTGATAAAATCCTTGACTGGGCAACCGAGCATCAAGTTCCTGCGGTGATTTGTACCACAGGGTTGACCACTGAGCAGGTTTCCCGTATTCAATATGAAGCAAAGCGGATTCCTATCTTCTTTTCTGCCAACATGTCCTTGGGTGTCAATCTGTTAATAGATTTGGTATCCCGTGCTGCCAAAATTTTAGAGAACAATTTCGATATCGAAATTATAGATAAGCACCATAACCAGAAACTGGATGCTCCCAGCGGTACTGCATTGGCAATTGCCGATGCGGTTTCCGAATCGGTTTCGTATCCGGCAGAATATGTCTATGACCGGCACTCTGTCCGCAAAAAGCGCGACAAACGGGAAATTGGACTTCATGCCGTTCGCGGTGGAACTATCGTGGGTGAACACGAGGTGCTCTTCGCCGGAACTGACGAGGTCATCAGCATCAAGCACCAGGCAACCTCCAAAGAGGTCTTTGCAGTCGGTGCGGTGCGCGCAGCTCTCTTTTTACAGGAACAGAAACCCGGTCTGTATGCAATGAAAGACTTGATTGCGGCACAGTAAAAAATTGCTGTCCGCAATAGAAAGGACAGCATGTTATGTTACAGACAGTATCTGAAATCCGGTATTTGGATGATGTGGCTCTGGTTACGGTAAATCGCATTCCGAATTCTCCGCAATGCCTTGCTGCGGTCATGCGCATGATTTTACACCAGCATACTGCAACAGATATCATATGCTATGCGCCGCCATGCAGAAACAAGGCAAGTTGTTCCTTTACTCTCCCGCAGGTATTCTTGCCGGAGATGATTAAGGCAACACCTGCGCTTAAGTCAATTAGTCCGGAAATTTTCATTGATGTTAACGGAAACAACACCAAGTTCACTTTTTTCAGCCTGGATTCGCTCAATGATGCTGACCTGTTTCAAAGGCTGGCAGACGCTAACATCTCTGTTAAGTGGATTGCTACAACCGAAACCCGTTTCTCTTGTCTGGTTGATTGCAATGACGCAGAAAAGATGAAAACATTGTTTACATGCAAAAAGCACTTCATATGAAGTGCTTTTTTTGGTACGCCCGACGCGATTCGAACGCACGACCTTCAGAGTCGGAGTCTGACACTCTATCCAGCTGAGCTACGGGCGCATATAACAGAAGTTAGTATATCATAAAAGATAAGGGATTGCAAGCGTTTTTCTAAACTTTTCAAAAGATTTTCTTAACTCCTTGTTATGAAATGGTATTATTTTAGTAAAGAAATTTTCCTTCTATTTTCAAAAAAAGGGTTGACAAACCTTTATGAATGTAGTAAAATAACTATCGTTGACGCAACGGAGCGACAACAATTCATCACAAATGCGGATATGGCGGAATTGGCAGACGCGCATGGTTCAGGTCCATGTGAAAGCAATTTCATGGAGGTTCAAGTCCTCTTATCCGCACCAAAAACCCACACCGTATGGTGTGGTTTTTTTCTATTACATAATGAAAACTCCGCAATCTCATAATTGCGGAGTTTTCATTATGATTCTTCATCAATTCTCTGGTTTTCCAGGCGTTCTTCTACCGTCACCCGTTTTGCCGGCGCATGATGGCTTTGCCATGCCGCACGACGCATCTTTGCATCGCTTTCCTGCGGGAGCTGTTCGCTCACTGCAATTAATGCATCCCTGTATCTTTTGTTCTTTTCTCTAAGGCACAATGATACTACCGTCATCGCCATACCAAACAACGCGCCCATGATGCCAAACGCCTTCCACCAGTTATTATTTTTTGATTTATCACAAAGCCGGTACAAATTCCTCAGTCCTTTCGTCCTTTTCCCTTATTCTGTCCCAAAAGTCGGTCGAATACTCACCTCGCCGGTGAACAACACCTTTTTTTTACCTTTGCTGTCTAAAAGAACCAATTCGCCCTTGTCCCCAATAGCTTCTGCAAGATAGCAACTGCCCGGTTCCTGAAGAACCGTGACTTTTTTGCCTAAAATCATAGAACGCCTTTTGTATTCATCCAGCCACGCCTGATGCAGAATATCTTCTTCCAGCCTTGAAATTCGGTTGACCAATTCTGCCGCAAGTCGACAACGCATCTCATCACCGGACACAAACAAACTCCCCGCAATCTCTGCGAGTTCTCCCTCAAAAACGGTGTTACAATTGATGCCAATTCCTACAATAATGACACTCCCAACTGCCTCGGTTAAAATCCCGCACACTTTTTTACCATCAAGATAAAGATCGTTGACCCATTTGATGGAAAGGGATAACCCACAGACCTTTTCCACCGCCTGACACACCGCCACCGAAGCAGCTGCCGTCATCTGCACCGCCTCTTGCGTAGGAATTTGGGGGCGTAAAATCATGCTGAAGTAGATCCCTGTATCCTTGGGTGAATAAAACTCTCTTCCCATTCTGCCTCTGCCTGCAGTTTGGCAATTGGCAATGACCACCGATCCATTGGAAGCACCCGAAAGTGCCCGGCGTTTTGCCTCGGCATTGGTGGAATCTAGGGTATCAAACATCCAGATTTGTTCCTGCATTGATGCATCTTGCAGGTGGGGTATTATCCCCAATACTGAAAATCCTGTCATTTCTCTACCAACTTTACATTTTCTTCTCCTAAAAGATGCACCAGCTGTTCCTGTCTTCCATCACCGGGAGAGACCCACATAGTTCTTCCCGCCATCATGGACTGCTTGGTTTCTTCGTACCGAAGAATGACCGGAATCTCGCCTGCACCGCCGTGCAGAATCGCCTTGACCGCATCTTCGTCCTCGCTTTTAAACAAACGCAGATAGAGCTTTGCCTCTTTTTTCGGCTTGGGTGTTGCCTCGCTCAATCGTTTGATGCCCTCCAGCCGAAGCTTAGGCGGAGCTTCCTCTGCAAGATCCAGGTTACCATCAACGACAACAATGGTATCCTCCTGCAACAGAGCATCAAACCGTCTAACCAAACTTGGAAACACCAAAACCTCTATGGTTCCGGTCAGGTCCTCTAGTTCCAGATACTTCATAATCTCGCCTTTTTTTGTTAGTTGGGTACGGACACGGTTGATAATACCCGCAAGCGTTACCTTTGTCCCAATATTAAACCGATGCCCTTCATTCTCGGCAATCTCGTAAATCTGTGCGGTTGCACATTGCTCAGCTTCTTTGTGATATTGATTCATCGGATGTCCCGAAACATACATGCCGATACATTCTTTCTCCATGGCAAGAATATCCTTTTGCGCAAATTCCTCACAATCGGGGAAGTTATCATCTACAGGAGTATCTTGCCCCATCAAAGCACCAAACATATCTATCTGCCCGGGCATGACGGATTTTTGCTCTTTCACTGCATCATCCAGCACCTTTTCATACACGCTGATCAAGACTGCACGCTTGAGTCCCATGCTGTCAAAAGCACCGCAACGAATCAGGTTTTCCACCACACGCTTGTTAACCTTTCTGCCTGCCATTCTTCGGCAGAAGTCACGAAAGCCGGTGAATTCACCCCTTATCTCACGCTCTGCTACAATCTCATCAACGACAGCACCGCCCACATTTTTGACTGCTGCCATACCAAAACGAATCCGGTCTCCGTCCACAGAGAACTGGCGTCCGCTCTTATTGATATCCGGCGGAAGCACAGTGATGCCAAGGCTTTTTGCCACAGCAACATACTTGGTCACCTTATCTGAATGTTCAACAAATGAGGTAAGCAATGCGGCAAAAAAGGCGACCGGATAATGACACTTCATCCATGCTGTCTGGTAGGCAACCACCGCATACGCTGCTGCATGGGATTTGTTAAAGGCATAGGACGCAAAATCCATCATTTCATCAAAGATAGCAGATGCGGTCGCCTCGTCCACGCCCCGCTTAATGGCGCCGTCTACCACCTGCCCGTCTTCTTCTGTTCCATAGATGAAATTCCGGCGTTCCTGCTCCATGACATCTGCTTTCTTTTTAGACATGGCACGCCGCACCAAATCTGCCCTTCCCAGAGAATACCCGCCAAGCTCACGCACAATCTGCATAACCTGTTCCTGATAGACAATGCAGCCATAGGTCATATCCAAAATATGCTCCAGCTGCGGATGCTTATAACGAATCTTACTTGGGTTATTCTTGTTGGCAATATACATGGGAATCGAGTCCATTGGACCCGGACGATAGAGCGAAATACCCGCTATGATATCCTCTAAAGAACTGGGCTTTAGCTCCTTCATAAACTGCCGCATGCCACCGCTTTCTAACTGAAACACCCCATCAGTGTCACCATTTGCAATCATATCGTAGGTTGCCTTGTCATCAAAAGAAAGGTGTTCCATATCAAGCTGAATACCGTGTTGTTTTTTTACATGCTCGACCGCATCCCGAATCACAGTCAGGGTACGCAGACCCAAAAAGTCCATCTTTAAAAGGCCCAGCCGCTCAATGGTGGTCATGGTAAACTGGGTAGTAATGACATCATCATTTTTTTGAAGCGGCACATAGTTCTGCACCGGCTCTCGGGTGATTACCACTCCGGCTGCATGGGTAGAGGTGTGCCGAGGCAGACCCTCCAGTTCCTTCGCAGTATCAATCAACTGTTGAATTTGGGGACTGGAATCATAGAGTTCTTTGAGTTTATAGTTAACCTTAAGCGCCTTTTCAATGGTCATTTTTAGTTCCATTGGAATCTGCTTGGCAACCTCATCTACCACAGCATACGGCACATTAAGTGCTCTCCCTACATCACGAACCGCAAGTCGTGCCGCCATAGTACCAAAGGTAACAATCTGGCAGACCTGTTCCTTGCCATATTTGCGGTTGACATAGTCAATGACCTCACCACGGCGCTCGTAGCAAAAATCAATATCAATATCCGGCATACTGACTCGTTCCGGATTTAAAAACCGCTCAAAAATTAGATTATAGCGTATTGGGTCAATATTGGTAATATGCAGACAATAAGACACCACACTCCCTGCCGCACTGCCTCTGCCAGGACCGACCATAATCTGATTTTCTCTGGCATAGCGAATAAAATCCCAAACAATCAGGAAGTAATCCACATATCCCATGCTTTGAATGGTATTGAGCTCATACTCCAGACGCTTGCGGACGGTTCCGTCATCGTTGGGATAGCGTTCCAGAAAACCCTCTGTTGCAATCTGTGTTAAGTATTCGTAAGAGGTCATGCCATCCGGCACATCAAACCTTGGAAGATGCAGCTTGCCAAACTCAATCTCCACATGACACCGGTCTGCAATCTCTTGGGTATTGGCAATCGCATCGGGCAGATAAGAAAACAGCTCCTCCATCTCAGATTCCGATTTGAGATAGAGTTGGTCGGTTGACATTTTAAGTCTATCGTCATCCTCGACTGTCTTTCCCATCTGAATACACATCAGTACATCCTGATTGTTCGCATCCTCACGGCGGATATAATGCACATCATTGGTGGCAACCATTTTAATGCCCAGTTCATTTGCAAGCGCTACCAATCCCCGATTGAGTTTTTGTTGTTCTACGATACCATGATCCTGTATCTCAATGAAGTATCTGTCCCGACCGAAGATTTCTAAAAATTCAAGCGCACGGCGTTTCGCCTCTTCATAATTATCGGCAAGAATCTGTCGAGAAAGCACGCCCGCCATACAGGCACTCAGCGCAATCAAACCCTCGCTGTGCTGCCTTAATACTTCCATATCAATTCTGGGACGATAATAATAACCATCTACAAATCCAATCGAAACCAGCTTCATCAAATTGTGATAACCAATCTCATTTTCTGCCAAAAGAATCAGATGATAACTGGAGGAATCGTACTCATGCACCTTATCAAAGCGCCCTCGCGCCGCCAGATAGACCTCGCAACCAAGAATCGGCTTAATTCCCCGCTCGATTGCCGCCTCATAGAATTCAATGACCCCGTACATATTGCCGTGGTCAGTGATTGCCATAGCTGTCTGTCCAAGCTCCTTGGCACGGTCCAGCAATCCCGTAATGGTTCCTGCACCGTCAAGCAAACTATACGCCGTATGGGTATGCAAATGCACAAACGCCATGGTCATCACTCTCCTTCTATCACCTTCATTAGTTTTTTCAGTCGGTGGTTTACCCCGGACTTACTTAATGGGGGATTCATCCTTGCCCCCAGTTCACTCAAACTTAAATCCTTGTGTGCGAGGCGGAGCAATGCAATCTCTTTTAGCTCCTTGGGCAGATTGTCAAGCCCCACCGTCTTTTGAATGGTATCAATCACCTGAATCTGAGAAACTGCCGCATTGATGGTTTTTTCCAGATTGGCGGTTTCGCTGTTTGCCGCCCGGTTAAAGTCATTCCGAAGCTCTTTTTCAATCTTAATATTGATAAGCTCCATCTGGGACTGATACGCCCCCATATACATCAAGAAATCTGAAATCGCCTCACTGTTTTTCAAATAAAGAATAGACTTACCTTTTCGCATTACTGTTTTAAACGCAAATCCTTCTTTATTCAACAGTTCCTTCAGTTCCCGACACAAAGTATCTGTAGGTATCACCAGTTCCAGATTATAGTTTTTTTTAGGATCAATTACCGTGCCGCAGCTTAAAAAAGCTCCACGCACCAAAGAACGCCTGCAACACTCTTTCCGTATCACAATCGGGTCGATATGTTCGTCCTTCTTGTCATTTGCCCCGAACAACCGTCTGCCCGTTTCCTCCGCCTTTTCACAGCAAGGCTTTGTGCTCCGGTTTTTTTCAAGCTCCTCTTTGGTTAACCGGGAAAATGACTTCATGCGTGAAACCCCTCTCTAAAACTCTCCCACAAACTTTACTTCCGGCTCTAAGGTTACTCCAAACTGAGCCTTTACCTTCTCTTGTACTTCTTGAATGAGTCCCCGCACATCAGCCGCGGTCGCTCCCTTATCATTCACCACAAAGCCGGCATGCTTTTCAGATACACAAGCACCGCCCAGCCGGAATCCCATCAATCCTGCATCCTGAATTAACTTGCCCGCATAATATCCATCCGGACGCTTAAAGGTGCTTCCGGCACTGGGCAGATTGAGCGGTTGCTTGGATATCCGACGCTCTGCCAAATCATCCATCAACGCACGAATCTGCTTGCCATCGCCTTTTTTAAGTTCCAATTTGCAACCTAAAATCACCCACTCAGGATGCTTTACAAAGACGCTGGTACGATAGTCAAATTCGCACTTCTTTCCTTCGATGGTCTTAATCTCGCCATCGGTATCTAAATAGGTCACCTCTTTGATGACCTGCTGCATCTCACCACCATATGCACCCGCATTCATATAAATGGCACCGCCCAGAGTCCCCGGGATTCCTGCAGCAAACTCAAGCCCCGAAAGCTCCTCGCAGAGCGCAAAATTCGCAAGACGCGAAAGCTTAATTCCGCTTTGGGCAATCAGGGTGTTACCCTCTATGTTGCAAGCAGAAAAGGCGTTTCCAAGTTTAACCACCACACCGCGAATCCCTTTATCGCCAACCAAAAGGTTAGAGCCGTTACCCAGTATCATATACGGTGTCTTGCTCAATTGCAGAACGCGGATGACCGCCGCCACTTCGTTCATACTTGCAGGCTCCACCATCACATCCGCTTCGCCGCCAATACGAAAGGTGGTGTGTTTACTCATAGGTTCTTTGGTGAAAACATGGGATGCACCGACAATGTCGGTCATCTGCTTTATCATCAAGACTACCTCCTGTCCTTCCATTCTTGCAAATACCTCTCAAACCGCTCCTGGTTCAGATTCATAATCTGCGCCTGAGGAAAATCAATCTCCTTCAGCAATGCCAAAGCCTCATCAAAAACTCCCACCTGAAAGGGGGTATGTGCATCAGAACTGACTACAATATTAGCACCCATCTTCTTACAGCAGAGTGCAATATCCCGGCAATGTTCCAGGCAGCCTTTGCGGATATAAAAGGAATGATTGTTAATTTCAATGCATTTATGGTTCTCTTTCGCCGCCTCAATGACGGGCTCATGGTCATAGGGATAACTGGGATGTCCCGTATGTCCCAGAATGGTCACATAGGGGTTTTTAATCACATTCAGCCATGTTTGGGTATGAGCTTCTTTGCTTCTCACCGGAAAACAAGGTCTATGGATCGAGGCAATCATTACATCCATACTCCGCTGCATATTCTCCGGAATATCCAAACTGCCATCGGTATCCAATACATTGGCTTCTACCCCTTTGAGCAGACGAATACCATCAATCTCATCCGGGAGTTCGTGCATAGTTTCAAAATGCCAAATATGAGGAGCATCTCCAATGGCGGGTGCGTGATTGGTCATACAAATCATGGTAAGTCCATGTTTTTTTGCCATGGTAACATTCTCCCAAACTGTGCCAAATGCATGGGCACTGGCATTGGTATGCGTATGTGTATCTACAAGAATCTTCATCGAGTCTGTCCTTTCTATCAGTCCGCCGTCATACTGTTTATGTGCTCAGTCAATCTGCGGTTGAGTTCTTCTGCAGCATTGTACCCCTGCTTTTTCTGTCGATTGTTCATCGCCGCTACCTCAAAGATAACAGCTAAGTTTCTGCCGGGACGCACCGGAATGGTCAGCGAGGGAATATCCAGTCCTAATATGTTGGTATATTCATCTACCAAGCCCAGACGATCATATTGTTTGCCGCTTTCCCATGCCTCCAAATGAATTATTAAATCAATTTTTTCAGAGTCCTTCACTGCGCCCATACCAAAAATATTTTTGACATCTACAATGCCGATGCCCCTGATCTCAATAAAATGCCGAATAATATCCGGTGCAAATCCAACCAGAGATTTCGACGAAACCCGCTTAATTTCCACTGCATCGTCTGCAACCAGCCGGTGTCCGCGCTTAATCAACTCAACTGCTGCCTCGCTCTTACCGACACCACTGTCACCCATAATCAAAACGCCCTGGCCGTAAACCTCAACCAACACTCCGTGACGGGTAATTCTGGGCGCCAGCTCCACATTGAGATAGGCATTTAAGGTACTAGTAAAATAAGAGGTAGAATGG
>JAZOWR010000364.1:0-3721 GCA_045659345.1 Ructibacterium sp. | reverse complement strand
TCCTTGGCTCACAGAAACGACATGGCTACGATCCGACTTTATAACATTTCATCTGCGCAGGTAAACCCTGTTTCCCGCATTGCTCTGATGTGAAGATTTCTAATGGCAACAACACCTTTTAGCATATCCGACTCTTTATGGGGATCGGGCTGATGCAGCATTCCTTTATACCCATCTCCGGTAGTTCTCGGCTTATTGGTGTAAATTCTTGGTATAATAAAAATCTTATCCTCGACCTTATCCTGAACCTTTCTAAGGCGGGAAATATAATCAATCACGCTGTCATCATGGTCTGCAGAGCATGGACCTATAATGAGAATCAACCTATCATCTCTGCCTTCAAAGATTGCCTTTATTTCCTCTTCTCGTTTTACCTTTATCATTGCCAGGTCCTTGGTTAACGGATATAATTCCTTAATCTCCGTTGAACTTGGCATTTTGCGTTTGAATTCCATATTCATAAGTAATCTCCCCCATCAAATCATTCTTTATCAAATAATGCCCTGCGTTGTGTTGAATGACGCATCATGGCTCTCATTCCGTCAATATCTTCCCGTTCGAGCATCGTTCTCAATTTTGCAAATGACTCTAAAAACAAATCCATTTGTTTTAAAAGTGCATCCTTGTTTGCTATGAACAATTCACTCCACATCAAATCATTGATTCGCGCAATCCGAGTCAGGTCTCTGAATGAATCGCCTGTGAATTTTTCCATATTTTCTTTATCATTACAGGTCATAAGGGTAATGGCAATACAATGGGTCAGCTGAGAAAGAAACCCTATCATCTCATCATGTTCTTCAGGCGAAAGTGTGGTGACATTGGAAAACCCGAGAAGTCTTCCAAGCCCCAAACATGTCCGGATGGCCTCAGGTGTATTTTTGTCCGTGGGAGTTACAATATAGTTTGCTCCCTGAAACATCTGCTCGGTACTGTTTTCAACGCCCGAAAGCTCTCTTCCCGCCATTGGATGTGCGGCAATAAATTCCACATCTGCTCGAAGCATGTTTTGAATTTTATATACTATGCTACCCTTAACACCGGTTACATCTGTGATAAGAGCTCCACTTTTTAACAAACCTTGATTTTGCTCAATCCATTCTACAAAAACATGAGGATACAGCGCAAATACCACCAAATCTGCACCTCCAATTATCCTCTCATCAATCTCTGTTGCACCTTCATCAATGATAGCCTCACTCAGTGCATAATCGATAGCGCTTTGCTCTTTGGTAATTGCACTTACATGAAACCCCAACCGCTTGAGTGCTCTTGCATAACTGCCACCTAAAAGACCTAGCCCCACAATTAAGATTCTCTTGCTGATATCCAGCTTCATTTTCGCACCTTTCCTTTCTTACAAATCAAAAACCCCACTTGCACAGTTACAAGTGAGGTTTTAAACAATATTGATAAAAAATCAAATACTATTAAATGCTTTTTCTCAATCTCACAAGTAACTTTTCCATAGTCAAAAGAGCATAGTCAAAATAATAGACTACGCTATTGCTATAGAAATATTTACATGTGTTCATACAAGACAAGCTCATAATCATTACCTTCATAACTTAATATTTCAATTATTATAGCACCGCCCGCATATGCTGTCAATATATATTTCAAAAAATTCCATTCAGGGATAATTTTCTTCTCTCTGTTTCATACTAGTCTAAAAAGGAGGAACGCTATGCAATATACCAAACAAGAATACCAGGCTTATCTGGAACAAAAATCGCCCAATAGTCCAATATGGAAAGATACCGCTCTTGCCTTTTTGTTTGGCGGTGCAATCTGCACTGTCGGGCAGGTGTTTCTGAATCTGTATCAGAACATACTTCATCTGGAGTCTCAACAGGCACGCACTGCAGTCAGTATTACTATGATATTTTTGGGCGCATTGCTGACCGGCCTTGATATCTACTGCAAACTTGCCAAATATGCCGGTGCCGGAACTTTGGTCCCCATTACAGGCTTTGCCAATGCCATTGTTTCACCTGCTATTGAATTTAAGGCAGAGGGGTTGGTGCTTGGGGTTGCATCTAAGATGTTTGTGATTGCAGGTCCGGTTCTGGTCTACGGTATCACTGCATCATCGGTGGTTGGCTTGATTGCTTTCATCATGCAATGGATTGGAGGATAACGATATGAGCAAACGACTGGGAACACAAACAGTGGCACTGGATACTCCGGTTTCCATTCTCTCAAGCGCAGCCATTGCCGGACCAAAGGAAAAAGACGGTCCCTTGGGAGATTGTTTTGATGTGGTGATGGCAGATGCCGAATGGAACGAGGAAACATGGGAAAAAACCGAGAGCAAAATGCAAAAAGAAGCCGTCAAACTGGCAGTACAAAAATCAGGACTCTCCCTTTCCGATATTCACTATGTTTTTGCCGGTGATCTTTTGAATCAATGTATCGGCGCAGGGTTTGGTCTTCGAGAACTCTGTATTCCCTTCTTTGGCATCTACGGCGCGTGTTCTACTATGATAGAAGGACTAAGCCTTGGTTCTATGTTGATTGACGGCGGGTTTGCCGACCATATAGCAGCCGTTACCTCCAGTCACTTTTGCACTGCAGAGCGGCAATATCGAATGCCTCTGGAATACGGTGGCCAACGGACTCCTACTGCCCAATGGACGGTAACCGGTTCCGGCTCGGCGGTGCTTGGACGGGAAGGAAAAGGTCCTCACATCACCCATATCACCACCGGAAAGATTATGGACATGGGTGTTAAGGATGCCAATAATATGGGTGGTGCTATGGCTCCTGCCGCCTTTGATACTTTAACCACCCATTTTAAGGATACGGGACGAACCCCTGCCGATTATGACCTGATTCTTACCGGAGATTTGGGTTCTGTCGGTCGTGATGTCTTAATCGATCTGATGCACGATGAAGGATTGGATATCACCGACAACTATAACGATTGCGGTTGTATGATTTACGATTTAGAGCACCAAGATGTTCATGCCGGCGGCAGTGGATGCGGCTGCATTGCCTCCACCCTGTGCGGATATATTCTGCCGCAAATGCAAAAAGGCAACTGGAAACGGATTCTTGCCATTGGTACAGGAGCTCTCCTTAGTACCACCTCCGGCCTGCAGGGTGAGTCGGTACCCGGCATTGCCCACCTGGTTGTTATCGAAACAAAGGAGTGATACCATGCAATATCTAAATGCCTTCTGGGTAGGTGGACTGATTTGCGCCATCGCCCAAATATTAATTGATAAAACCAAACTGACGCCCGCACGGATTTTGGTGCTCTTTGTGGTTACCGGTGCTGTGCTTGGTGGATTGGGATGGTATGAACCTCTGGTTTCCTACGCAGGCGCCGGCGCCACCGTCCCTATTATTGGATTTGGGAATGTTTTGGCACAAGGTGCTATCAAAGGCGTACAGGAGGAAGGCATCTTAGGCGTCTTGACCGGAGGTGCCAAAGCAGCCGCCGGCGGAATTGCCGCCGCTATTGTCTTTGGGTTTTTGATGGCGTTAATTTTTAAACCCAAAATTAAGTCATAAAAAAAGAACCTTTATGGTTCTTTTTTTATACACGAAAACGGTACCCCGCTCCCCAAACCGTTTCAATATACCGTCTGCCGTCGGAGTTCTTCTCAATTTTTTCCCGAATCCTCTGGATATGTACAGTTACCGTAGATACATCACCCATAGCATCGATACCCCAAAGACGGTCGAACAGCCGCTCCTTGCTAAATACAATATT
>JAZOWR010000363.1:0-2187 GCA_045659345.1 Ructibacterium sp. | reverse complement strand
AATACCAATAGTGACAGATTCGCCGTTGATGTTCCAAACTTTGCCATCATTCACAGAATCGGTAACTATCAGGTTTTCTGCAAGAAGCTGTGTTTTGATTTCTGCCTCGTTGTTTTTTACAATCTCGGCAATTTTTTCGCTTCCGCCAAAGGAAACCACAATGTGGTCAAGCACCTCAAAACCGTTGTCTTTTCTCATAGTCTGTACCTTGCTGATAAACTCACGAACATAGCCTTCTTCAATCAAAGCATCGGTCAAATTCGTGTCAAGAACAACAGTAAAACCGGCATCACTATCTGATACAAAACCATCCTTTTGGATAGTATCTATCAGGACATCCTCTTTGGTGATTTCTACATCAGTGCCTTCAACAGTCAGTCTAAGGGGATTACCGCTATTGAGCTGAGCCATAACCTCTGCATCATCCATTTTTGCAATCTCGTCAAAAATGGGACGCATCAATTTGCCGTATTTGGGACCCATAGTCCGCATCTGGGGTTTAAACTGATAGGTGATAAAGGAGCCTGCGTCCTCAGTAAAGGTGACTTCTTTTAGGTTCAGTTCCTCCAGAATAATATCCTTGTAGCCCTCGTTTACCTGATTTCCAGACTGTACAAAGAGGTTAGCAAGAGGCTGACGGTTCTTGATGTTTGCCTCATTTCGGCATGCACGACCCAACATGACAATTTTGCGGATGGCATCCATTTCTGCTTCGATTTCGGGGAAGTTCAGTTCTTCGCGAACCTTAGGGAAATCGCAGAGGTGGATGCTTTCGGGAGCGTTCTTGTCAACCGAAAGAACCAAATTTTGATAAATTTCTTCGGTCATAAAGGGGATAAACGGTGCACATACCTTAGAAAACTCCACCAAAGCGGTATACAGAGTCATATATGCACTGATTTTATCCTCGGTCAGTTCGCTTGCCCAGAAGCGGTTCCGGCAACGGCGTACATACCAGTTACTCAGTTCATCAACAAATGCAGTCATAGCACGGGTTGCCTCAGTGATTCTGTAATTCTCTAAATTTTTATCAACTGTTGCAATCAGGTTGTTGAGCTTAGAGAGAATCCATTTATCCAAAACAGAAAGTTTGTCGATATCCAGAGAATACTTGGTGGGATCAAACTGGTCAATTTCGGCATAAAGCACATAGAATGCATAGGTGTTCCAAAGGGTTCCGAGGAACTTGCGTTGGGATTCAGACACATTCTTGGCAGAGAAGCGGTTCGGGAGCCAGGGGGCAGAGTTGGAGTAGAAGTACCAACGCACTGCGTCGCTGCCCTGGTCATTTAAAATGTCCATCGGCAGAATGACATTGCCCTTGTGCTTACTCATTTTAATACCCTTGTCATCCTGAACATGACCCAAAACGACAACATTTTTATAGGGTGCACGGTCAAAGAGGAGGGTGGAAATTGCCATCAGAGTGTAGAACCAGCCTCTGGTCTGGTCAATCGCCTCGCTGATGAAATCAGCAGGGAAGTTTTTCTCAAAAAGTTCCTTGTTTTCAAAGGGATAATGCCATTGTGCAAAGGGCATAGAACCGGAGTCAAACCAGCAGTCAATCACTTCGGAAACACGGGTCATTTCTCCGCCACAATCGGGGCAGCGAAGCTTAACTTGGTCAACATATGGTTTGTGAAGCTCAATGTCATCAGGACAGTTGATACCCATTTCTTTCAGTTCTGCAATCGAACCGACGACATGACGATGACCGCAAGAGCATTCCCAGATAGGAAGCGGAGTTCCCCAGTAGCGGGAACGGGAAAGACCCCAGTCAATGATGTTTTCTAAGAAATTGCCAAACCGTCCGTGTTTGATGTTATCAGGGAGCCAGTTGACGGTGTTGTTATTTTTTAGCAACTTATCGCGTACCGCTGTCATCTTAATGAACCAGGTGTCGCAAGCATAATATAAAAGAGGGGTATCACAACGCCAGCAGAACGGATAACTATGTTCAAAAGGAATCACTGCAAAGCATTGATTTCTTTCCTTCAGGTCGCGAATCACCAGTTTGTCGGTGTCCTTTACAAACATCCCTGCCCATTCGCCGCAGGCTTCGATGAAGTTTCCTTGTGTGTTAACATGGTTTATAAAAGGCAGATCGTTGTCCTTGCCGACACGGGAGTCATCCTCACCAAATGCCGGAGCAATATGAACGGTACCGGTACCGTCATCCATGGTAAC
>JAZOWR010000362.1:0-1904 GCA_045659345.1 Ructibacterium sp. | reverse complement strand
TAGCTACACCGGTGATAGTGCGAACTGCGCCCTTAAGGGGATTGATCTTACCATTGCCTCCGGTGAAACGGTAGGAATCATTGGCGGAACAGGGAGTGCAAAATCCAGCCTGGTTTATTTAATTCCAAGGCTTTATGAAGTAACAGAGGGCAGTGTCAAGGTAGGCGGAAGAGATGTGCGGGAGTACCGACAGCAGACGCTGCGCAACCAGGTTGCTATGGTATTGCAAAAGAATGTGCTCTTTACCGGAACGATTAGAGAGAATTTGCGCAGGGGAAATCCCGCTGCGACAGACGAAGAACTAATCGCTGCCTGCAAGGCAGCGCAGGCGGATGATTTTATTACCTCGTTTCCTGATGGTTATGATACGGTATTGGGACAAGGCGGGGTCAATGTCTCCGGCGGGCAGAAACAAAGGCTCTGTATTGCCCGGGCACTTCTGAAAAAACCAAAGATTGTGATTTTGGATGACAGTACCAGCGCAGTAGACACTGCGACAGACAGCAAAATTCGTCAGGCATTGCGGGAAGAGTTGAGCGAAACGACGACCATTATCATTGCACAGAGGATTTCTTCGGTTGCTGATGCAGACAGAATTATTGTTCTGGACCACGGTATGGTGGATGCGGTCGGTACGCATGAGGAACTGCTTCGCACCAACGAAATCTATCGGGAAGTTTATGAGTCCCAGCAGAAGGGGGTGGCGTAGATGCCTCCTATGCCGAGAGGAATTCGAAAACCCAAGGATGCCAAAAAGACATTCATACGCAAACTGCGATATTTTGGCGGTTATCGGTGGCAACTGTTTCTGGTCTGTCTGCTGGTGGTGGTCGCCTCCGGAGCAGGTGTTGCAGGAACCTATTTTTTAAAACCCATCATTGATGATCATATTGTGCCGCTTATCGGCAGCCAGAATCCGGACTTTTCGGGATTGATTACGGCAGTGCTGACACTGGCGCTCATTTATATCATAGGTGCGGTATCCAACTATACCTATCATCGATTGATGATAACGGTTTCTACAGGCTCTCTTTATAAGATGCGGATAGATATGTTCCGGCATATGCAAAAGCTCCCGATTCGGTATTTTGATACCCATACACATGGGGAGATTATGAGCCGATATACCAATGATATTGATACCCTTAGAAATATGCTCAGCCAAAGTGTGCCGCAGCTGATATCCTCTGTCATCACGGTGACGGGTGTATTCAGCATGATGCTTGTGCTAAGCGTTCCATTGACGGTGCTGGTTGTATTGATGATGCTCACCATCTTTGGGGTCATTAAGATTGTGGGCAGACACAGTGCCGAAAACTTCCGTCGGCAGCAAAGGGCAATTGGTGCAGTCAACGGTTATGTCGAAGAGTTGATAGAGGGACAGCGAGTGGTCAAGGTGTTCTGTCACGAGAACGAGAGCAAGGAAGAATTCTCAAAACGCAATCAGGAGCTCTGCTCTGCTGCAACCCGTGCGCATACCTTTGCCAATATCCTGATGCCGATTATGAACAATCTTTCCTATATTCACTATGCGCTCACGGCGGTAATTGGGTCGGTACTTACCATTTTAACAACCCAGCGCGAGATGGGATTATTTGCACTTGGACTTGGCTCCCTGGTTTCGTTTTTGCAGTACACCCGTTCTTTTGCACAGCCGATTACACAGGTTTCTCAGCAGTTTAATGTCATCCTCAATGCCTTGGCAGGTGCGGAGAGAATTTTTGCCCTGATGGATGAAGAACCGGAGGCGGATGAGGGTTATGTGACCTTGGTCAATGCTGTGATTCAGCCGGACGGAACTGTGCAGGAATCCGAGGTTCGTACCGGTCAGTGGGCATGGAAACATCCCCACAAGGACGGAAGCATTACCTATACGCAACTCAAGGGTCAGGTGGAGTTTGAAC
>JAZOWR010000361.1:0-6285 GCA_045659345.1 Ructibacterium sp. | reverse complement strand
TTCAGTGGCGTGATGTCCCGTTCCGGCGGCGGTGCATCGGCTTCTGCCTTTGCGATCAATGCTTTTAGCTCTGCATCGTCTCTAAGGTATTCGTCATCAGGAATATTCCCGGCCATATATGCCACTGTCAGACGGCGTTGCTTTTCCCTCAGGGATTTCACATTGCTTTTGGGCTTCGGCTTTGGCTTTGTCTGTTCCAGTTCAACCTTTGCTATTTCGTCCCTCAGAAGTTCTTCCAAGCTGGTCAGAAGGTACTTTTCAAGCCTCTTTTCCGACATTGAAAGTCCGTTATCGCATCCACGGTATCGGTATACGCACCGATACGATTTGTATGTGCCGTATGCCTTTTTCGTTGAATCGCCACACAGCTTGTGTCCGCATGATGAACACCGCATAAGACCACGGAAAAAGTATGTCCGTTCTGATTTCGTGGAAACGCCCTTGCTCCGCTCTTGCACCTTCAGCCAATCTTCCGGGCTAATATACGGCTCACAATAATCAAGAACGCCCTTGTATACGCCACAATAGAAGTCGTTCTGCGTGATCCTTTTCCATGTCTTCCATGTCTTTCGGATGTCATAATTCAAATCCATGTATTTCATTGCTTGACTTAACTTGTTGGTCTTCCGCAGGATGTCCCAAAACTCCTGACAGGCTTCTTGATCGTCCGGGTCTTTGTGCAAACGGACAAATCCGTCTTCGTCCTTAACCTTCATATACCCAAAAGGTTTATTCGGGCCACCAAAACAAGCCTCTTTGTTTTTGCGCTTGCTTTCAAGAACGACTTTGATTCTTTCTGCGCCTTTTTCCCGTTCGTTCTGGTGGATCGCCAAAAAGATTGTGGTTGCCATTCTCCCATTTGCTGTACTTGTGTCATAGTCTTCCCAGATTGCTTGCCATTCAACGCCGTGTTTGTCGAGGATTTCTTGCACCTTGAAATATTCTTGCACATTCCTGAACCACCGATCAAGCCGGGTGAAAAGTATAATGTCAATCTTCCCAGCCTTTACATCTTCCAGCAACCTTGACATTTCAGGCCTTCTGAATGCCGCTTTTCCCCCAGATACACCATCATCGGTATAATGGTCAACAACCTTCATTTGATGCTTCTGGCAATGCTCGTTCAGTGCATCAATTTGAGTTTTGATCGAAAATCCGTGCCTTGCCTGTTCTTCTGTCGATACCCTTTCATAAAGTCCAGCCCTTTTAATCCCCATTTGTTTCATCCTCTCTTGATGTTGTATCTCCTGATATTATCTGTATATATCTGAAAGCATCACCACCTTTAGTGTCTTGTATAAGCCTTATATTTGGTTTCTATGTAGTCAATGTGATCCTTGGTCATATAGCAATAGTATTCCTGCAAGGAATCATAGAACTTTTGATATTTGCCGATCCTGCCCTTGTCGGTTTTCATGGCTTCGGCCTTGTCGAAAGTTTCGGAAAAGTAGCGGATCAGGAAAAGCTGTACAGATTCGTTGTAATTCCGCAGAGCCTCATTATATGCCATCGCAGGGGATGTCCCAGAGAAAGAAATATACTTTTCAAGGCTTGCAAGGTGCTTCGCTTTTTCTATTAAGAGATTAAGCCTTGAGAAGAAAACATTGGGCTTTGTCGTTTTTTCTACCAATTTTGCAGAATCGTTAATGATTCGCAAGTCGTTCTCCGCTTGCTGAATCGTTGCAGATCTCAACTGCTCTTCCGTCATAATAAGGCGGTCGGGGCTGTCCGTCATAATGGCATTTTGCCACTGAAGAAGCCTTTCATTTTTGGCGTTGATCTTGCCCATCAAAAAATTAAGAAGTCCCATATTATAATCCTTTCTTTTCGCTGACCATCTGCCAAGCCTTCAATTGTTCCTTGAGAAATGCGATCTGTTCCTGATACTCTGCCCGAATTGCCCTGACATCCTGCCTGTGCTGTTCGTCAATACTGCCCAAGCGGTCTTTTATGGCTTTGTTCTCTTTCTCAACGGAGGAAAGAAGCTCCGCTTGTTTCTCTAATTTCTCCATCTGCTGCAGTTCCTTCTCTACTTGCTCAGTACAGGCAAATTCATCCGTTGTACCGCCGATCAAGGCGATAAGGATGCTTTTTATTGTCGAATATTTACAATCGGGATATTCACCAGCTTTGATCCTTTTGATTGTTCCTACAGGGACATTGCTCCTGTCGGCAAGATCTTGATTTGACCATTTAAGGTGCTTTTGTCTTTTATCCCACCATACCAACAGATCAGAAAAGGGGAGCAACATCAAATTTGGGACGCAGCTCTCGCCCATGCGGTCGCACTTGATACATTTTTCAAATTTTGTGTACATTGTCTTTCTTTCTCCTAAGTTCACATATGATACTTTTGGTTCAGATGTGAGCCCGGCGGGTTCACAAGTGATACCGCAAGTTCACTTCTGGTTCTTGAAATACTGGTATGTGAATGATAGGATATACCCAAGGTCGGGGACGGCCTATCATCCCACGCAAGGTGTGAGGGTGGCTTGTTGGAACTGGGCATCCTCACACCATTCAAAAAATTAAGTATTGCATATTTCTGATTTTCCAAAAGTTTCCCGTTGATTCAAAGTTTTCGCAACACTATAATTCATTTAACGGGGAACAGAAGTTCCAAATTAGTTATACTCGTCCAGCCGGAAGGAGCATTAGTATGAATGACCAAGAAAAGTTAATTGCCTACATACGAAGTTTAACGAAAGAACAAGCAGAAGAGGCGTTCGCTATTGCTTCTGCTTGGCTTGAAGAGCGGCAAGAAGCAAAGCAGCATCCTCAACAGACAGTGTTTTTGTAAGTTCGATTAATTTAATATGATGTTCGGAAAGCCCATCATCCGTTTGGATGGTGGGCTTTTCTTTTTTTGCCTCATCCCCATAAAGCTCATCAACAGAGATTCCAAAATATCCAGCGATTTTCTGAGCTGTCGGTATTGATACGCCTGTTTTTCGTCCGCTCTTCATATCTGACATGGTGCTCTTGCTTAGTCCCAAATCCAGACACATTCTGCTTGCGGAAACGCCTTTTCTTTTGCAGAGCGCTTGTATCCTGTTGTACAAAATACACATTTTCTTTTCCTCCTTTTTGTGCATAACGGAAAAAGTACATAAATGCGTTCTTTTGCACTTGACAAGCACGCAAAAGCGTACTATACTAAGCACGAGGCGAACGCATCTGCGTACTATCCTAACTGTTGGCACTTTTATTATAGTACCTGAAAGCGTACTCGTCAAGAGAAATGAACGGAGGGAGGTACTTTTTGTGAATTGTTCTAAATTTTCCGAGTTCGGATTGTGCGTAAAGACGGAACTTTTACGAATTGGCAAGGATCAGAAATGGCTGATAGATGCCGTTTCTGAAAAAACAGGCCTTTTCGTGGATGGTGGCTATATGTACAAAATCCTGACCGGGCAGAGAAAAGCCCCGAAAATCGTTGCTGCTATTTGTGAAGTTCTGAACATTGATTCTGGAAAGGAGTAAATCATGGCAGGAAAAAAGAAGTGGACGGACGAGCAAGTAGAGGCTGAGATCGCCCGTCTGAATGCCAGCGAATATGTCAAGCTGGCAAGAAAAGAACAGCAGATCAAATACCGGCGCAGACAGACGATGTGGACTCTTCAGTACATGGAAGCCCGTGGGAAGCAGTTAGCTTCCGAGGGGATCACCAAGGAGAACATGGAAGCCCGTCTGTTCGGCGAGATGCAGGAGGTCGAAGAATGAACAATGATCTCAAAGATCGGATTGCCCAGCTCTTGAGCGAAATCCTTTCTGACAAGCATGGCTGTATCGTGCGGCTCAGATTTGAAAAGAAGGGGTGAAAGCATGAAGCACGGGAAACGCCCCTCTAAAAGACAAAAAATATTCATCAAATCATGGGGATTATGCCCCGAAAACTGGCTTGTCACCAAAGACACCCCTGAACGAATGGAGCTTGTGCATCGACACAACGACAAGAACAAGAGGGTCATTTATAAGGAGGGGAAATCATGATCAACTGTAAGCGTTGGAAAGACTGTCCCGAAAATCGCCGTTCGTGCTGTGCTGAGTGTTCGAGAGTGGACAGTTGCAAGGCCTGTTGTACCCACATTCATGTCGAACCGCCTGAACAGTGCAGACTTGCCGTGGCTGATCCCAAAGGCGGTGAAGCCCATGTATAGAACCGATGATCCCTATGCAGACTTTGACCGCCATGATCAGAAACAGGCCAAGAGCCTACAGAAACTCCCTATCTGCTGTAAATGTCGAAATCCGATCCAGAGTGAACAGCTATACGACATTGACGGGGATCTGTACTGCGAAGAGTGCGGAGAACGGCTGTTCAAGCACTACACCGAGAACTACATAGAGGAGTAAGGCGATGGAACAAATCACTAATGAAATCACCCTCATGCAGGGCGACTGTCTGGAACTGATGAAGGACATCCCGGACGGAAGCATTGACATGATCCTGTGTGATCTTCCGTATGGAACCACAGCTTGCAAGTGGGATACAGTGATTCCGCTTGAACCTCTGTGGGAACAATACAAGCGGATTATCAAGGATAATGGTGCAATTGTACTGTTTGGTTCTGAACCTTTTTCCACAGAACTGCGACACAGCAACCTGAAAATGTTCCGTTATGACTGGGTGTGGGATAAAAAAATCCCATCAGGTATGAGTTATGCAAGATTTCAACCGATGCGACAAACTGAAAATATTTCTGTTTTTTGTAAAGGAAAAACAATTTATAATCCCCAAATGATAAAAAGGGACAAACCAATCAAAGGTGGCGGAATGTCAAAAGGTGAAGCTACAAACAATCAAAATTGGGTTGCGTTGCATAAGACTTATGAATACAAAAACCCTACAAACCTAATCACATTTGACAAAATCAGAAAAGGTTCTAAACATCCCACACAAAAACCAGTTGCACTGTTGGAATATCTGATCAAGACCTACACCAACCCCGGTGAAGTGGTTCTGGACAACTGCATGGGTAGTGGTTCCACCTGCGTTGCTTGCGTGAATACCGGGCGACGGTTCATCGGAATAGAGCTTGACAAGGGCTATTTTGACATAGCCGAGAAGCGGATCTCTGAGGCACTAAAAGAAAAAGGAGTGAACTAATGGAATCTATCACAAAGGTCAAGACAGCCAACCATGAGGAATGGCTGAAACTTAGATCGCAATATATAGGCGGCTCAGATGCCGCCGCAGTTGTGGGGCTGAATGCCCATGCTTCACAGTTCAGCCTATGGGCAGAAAAGACGGGGCGTGTGCCGGGCTTCTCCGGCAACCTTGCCACCGAGGTCGGAACCTTCCTTGAAGAGTTCGTTGCTCAGAAGTTTGCACAGGAAACGGGCAAGAAGGTCAGGAAGTGCAACCACAGCTTCTTCAACAGCAAATACCCTTGGGCGATTGCCAATATTGACAGAGAGATTGTTGGTTCGGATGAAGGTCTTGAGATCAAGACCACGGACAGCCTCAACATGAAGAAGTTCAAGAATGGGGAATATCCTGCTCATTATTATTGCCAGTGCGTCCACTACTTGGCTGTCACGGGCAAGAAGCGTTGGCATTTAGCCGTCCTGATCGGCAACAAGGATTTCAAGACCTTCACCATCGAACGTGACGAGGCTGAAATTGAGGCTTTAATGAGGGCAGAAAAGGACTTTTGGGAGTGTGTAAAAAATAACACCCCTCCCCTCATTGATGGCACAGAGGCAAGTTCTGAGGCTGTACAGACGATTTATGCAGATTGCAACGACTTTACCGCCGATATTTCGGCTTTTGACGAAGATCTTGCAAGGCGTGAACAGCTCAAGGCGCAGATCAAGGAATTGGAGCAGGAAGCAGAAGAGATTGCCAATAGGCTCAAGATCTTCCTCGGCGAGATCGGCGGTGGAAACAGTGACCGCTTCAAGGTCTCATGGAAGCCCCAAAGCCGGACAACCTTTGACCACAGGCGTTTTGCAACGGACAATCCCGACGTTGACTTGTCCGAGTATTTCAAATCTTCTACTACACGGACATTCCGTGTGACGGAAATCAATAACTAATAGAAAAGGAGAGTTTCAAAAATGGCAGGAAAAATTCAGAATCAGCTTGCACAGCGAACGCAGGAAAACAAGCCTTCCGCACCTCAGAGCATGGCCTCTCTTGTCAATACCTATCTTGACAGGGACGGAATGAGAAAGAGGTTTGATGAGCTTCTCGGAAAGAGAGCGCCGCAATTCATTTCCTCTATCGTTTCTATGGTCAACGCCGACAACAATCTGCAACAGGCATTCTGTGAAGCACCT
>JAZOWR010000360.1:0-5448 GCA_045659345.1 Ructibacterium sp. | reverse complement strand
CTGGCACTGATGGGGACGGTTCTACTATCACAATCAAAGTTACATTTAAGGAGGAAAAAACCAATGATTAAGAAAGCAAATGCAGTTCCTAGCGAGGACAAGAAAATTCGCATCCTGATCGCAGGATACCCCGGCATTGGCAAGTCCACCCTGGCATTGTCTGCGCCCAAGCCCTTGCATATCGACATCGACCACGGCATTGACCGTATCGAGCCTCGCTACCGGGCAGACTACATCCAGCCCAAGACCTACGATGAGGTTCTGGAAGACCTTGTCCCTGAGAACCTGGCTGACTATGACACCCTGGTTTTTGACACCGGTGGAAAGCTGATTTCCCTGATGTCCCTGTGGGCTATCAAGAAAGACCCCAAGTATGGTCAGAAAGATGGTTCTTTGACTTTGAAGGGCTATGGCTTCGTGGGCAAGGAATTTACCCGGCTGATGGACTACTGCTTCTATACCCTCAACAAGCACATCGTCATGGTGTTCCATGCTGTCGAGGAAAGGGACGGAGACCAGACTCGTCTGAGAATCAAAGTGGAAGGTCAGACCAAGAACAATGTGTGGGAGACTCAGGATCTTGGTGGATTCGTTGAGATGTCTGGCAATGACCGCACAATCGGCTTCAGCAACTGCGAGAAATACTTTGCAAAGGGTACAAGAGGCATCAATGGCGTTTGGAAGATCCCTGCGCTAGGTTCTACTTCTCCGAATGACTTTTTGGAAAAGCTGTTTGATCAGTACGCTGCCAAATCTGCTGACGAAATGGCAAGAGCCAACGAGCTGCAATCGCTCTATGAAAAGGCAATGGAAGATGCTTCTAATCTGGTGCAGACCATTACCGATGCGGAATCTGCAAACGCAGCAATGCCTAAATTCAAGGGCATCACACACGCACTGACATCAGAGAGAGAGTCTGCGCTTGTCTGGAATGCAAAGATCAAGGAGCTTGGCCTGTTCTATGACAATGTTCTGAAGCAATATACAGAGTCCCCCAAGGAGGGAGAATGATGTACCTATTAACTCATTCGTTGCTTTCTTCATGGCTTTATGCCATGAAGAGCAACCCCTACGAGGATTTGACATCTGAGCGAGATTCCTACGAAGAATTTCTGAAGTCACTTCGCAGAGAACCAACAGAGACCACCGAGGCGATGCAGAAGGGCATCGACTTTGAGGACATGGTCACCGACATTGTCAACGGTGTCGAGGTTGATCCTGATGGCATGTGGTACGATGCAGCTTCTAAAGTGGCGAGAATCGTCAAGGGAGGTCAGCTTCAGTACAAGGCTAAAAAGCAAATCGTGGTGTGTGGCATTACCATTCTGCTGTACGGACGATTGGATGTCCTCAAGGCAGGCGAGGTAATAGATATTAAATTCACCGGCAACTATGACCGTGGCAAGTATTTCGATTCTACCCAGCACCCCACATACCTGGAGCTTATCCCGGAGGCTAACAGTTTCACATACCTTGTGACCAACGGCACCGAGGTTTGGAAGGAAACATACCGCAGAGATGAGACCGTCAGCATTATTCCTATCATAGAGGCTTTCATCGAATACCTCATTTGCAACGATTTGTGGGATTCGTATGCGAAGCACTGGGAGGCTTTGTAAGGAGGTACTATGGCAGAAACAATTTCTTTCCGTGAAGTGAAACTGGAAGGTGGCTGGCTGATGGTCAAGCCTGAACGAGAAGATCTTGGCAAGGCTATGGCTGTGGTGCGAAAGCACAAGGACAAGCTGTATGACCTTGAGGTCAAGGAGCATCGGAAGAAGCGCAGCCTAGACTCCAATGCTTATGCTTGGACTTTAATCAATAAACTGGCTGATGTCATGCGGATACCTCCTACAGAGGTATACAGACAAGCGATCCAGGATATCTCCGGCAACAGCGAGATCTTGCCGATCAGAGAAGATGCCGTAGAGCAGTTCAAACAAGCATGGTCGCATAATGGGATTGGTTGGATGTGCCGGGATATGGGCAAGTCCAAGATCCAAGGCTACAGAAACCTGATGGTTTACTACGGTTCCTCTGTGTACAACACCAAGCAGATGAGTGATTTGATTGACCATCTTGTTCAGGATTGCAAAGCTCTTGATATAGAAACCCTGTCACCTGAAAAGCTATCACTGCTGATGGAGGAATGGAATGCGAAAGGATACTAAGGCTAGAGACTTTGACCGCAAGACAAAGATTGCCATCGCAGAGCGTGACAGCATTGACGGATGGCCTTGCTGCGTGTTCTGTGGGTTGGCTTCTCCTGCGCCACTGGCTTGGTCAAATGCCCACTATATAGCCAGAAGCCAAGGAGGATTAGGTATCCCGGAAAACGGTCTCACGCTCTGCCCTGCGTGTCACGGTAGATACGATCAGACCGACAGCAGAGAGGAAATGCGTGGATACTTCCGTGAGTATCTTAGAGAGCATTACGAAGATTGGAACGAGGATGCTCTTACCTACAAGAAGGAGTGATTGATATGAAAACTACCCAATGCGACAAGGTGCTTGAGTACATGAAACAGTTTGGCAGTATAACCCAGCTTGAAGCACTCCACGATATCGGATGCATGAGATTGGCATCCAGAATCAGCGATCTCCGTCAGCAGGGATATCCCATCGGACGGAGGATGAAAACCAGTAAGAACAGATATGGCGATGATGTCTACTTCGCTGAATATTACCTTGAGGAGGTTTAACTATGCTTAATCATATTACTATTATGGGTCGGCTGACTAGAGACCCGGAGCTGAGAAGAACCGGCAGTGGTGTAGCTGTGACCAGTTTCACCATCGCCTGTGACCGTGACATCGCCAACAAGGAAAGCGGTGAGAGAGAGACAGACTTCATCGACTGCGTTGCCTGGAGAGGCACTGGCGAGTTCGTAAGCAAGCACTTCAGAAAGGGTTCAATGATCGTTGTATCTGGCAGACTGCAGCTTCGCAACTGGACAGATAAGGACGGAAACAAGCGCAGATCTGCCGAGGTGCTGGCAGATAATGTGTACTTCGGTGAATCGAAGAAGGATACCGACAGCGCACCTTCTGTAAATCAACCGGTACAGGACTTCCAGCAAATCGATATCCCTGATGGACAGCTTCCGTTCTGAGGAGGTGTAGCTGATGAAAATCATGTTAGATAAAGGGGCTATCATGCCCACCAGAGCGCATCCCTACGATGCTGGTTTGGATCTGTATGCACCGGAAGGCGAGGGTGCATATTGTATCCCTCCCTGCGGTGGCAGTGTTACCATCGACACCTTGGTTCACGCTCAGATTCCTGAAGGCTACACTGGCTTCATAAAGGCCAAGAGTGGCTTGAATGTGAAGCATGGGCTGACCTGTACTGGAGTGATAGATGCCCACTACACAGGCAGTATTGCGGTAAAACTGTACAACCATCATCCCTGCCTTCGATACGATGTAAAGCCGGGTGATAAGATCGCTCAGCTCGTAATCCTCCCCTGCCTGCTGCCGGAGCCAGAGCTGGTTGACCACCTGGAGGAAACAGACCGTGGTGACGGTGGGTTCGGGAGTACAGGAAGATGAAGTTGGAGGTGAGGTAGGTGTCTGATTTAGAACAAATTGCCATTGAGAGGCTAAAGGCTGCCTCAGAAATGAGCCTCCAGGCCTACGGTCTGCCTCTGGTTATCACGGACTCTGGTGGCAAGGACAGCTCCGTATGCAAGGAACTGGCTCTCCGATCTGGGATTCCCTTTGAGATCATGCATAACCACACAACTGCCGCTGCTCCTGAGACTGTCCGTTTCGTCCGATCAGAGGCAAAGCGATTTGAGGAACTTGGCATTAAATACACGATCAATATGCCAACTTATAAAGGGCAACGCACATCTATGTGGGGTTTGATTCCACAGAAGCTGATGCCACCTACACGATTAGTGCGCTACTGCTGCTCAGTGCTGAAGGAAACTGGCGGTTCTGGGCGATTCATTGCAACCGGTGTTCGTTGGGCAGAATCTAATTCCAGAAAGAACAACCGGGGGATCTATGAGCGGATTGCTGCGGATAAGGGAAAAAGGATCATCCTGAACAATGACAACGATGATAAGCGAATGCTGTTTGAAAATTGCAGGCTAAAAGCCAAGCGAGTTGTCAATCCGATCATCGACTGGAAAGACGAAGATGTGTGGCAGTTCCTAGAGGATGCCAATAGACCTGTGAATCCTCTTTATGCAGAAGGATGGTGCCGGGTAGGATGTGTTGGCTGCCCACTTGCTGGCAAGAAAGGCCGTGTGGCTGAGTTCATTCGCTGGCCTAAGTACAAGGAACTCTACATAAAGGCCTTCGGCAATATGCTAGAGGAACGGAAGCGAAGAGGCAAGCTGGAAGGGTCTTGGAGAATGGGTGCTACAGGGCGAGATGTATTTAACTGGTGGATGGAATATGACATTCTTCCTGGTCAGATGGATTGGTTTGAGGAGATGCAGGAGGATGACGAATGAAGCACGGCAAAAAGCCTTCAAGAGAACAGCGCAAACTGATGATGAAGTGGAAGGTGAATACATATGACTGGCTGGTTGAGAGGGAGACTCTCACCGAGTTAGTCCTAATCCACCGGCACTTCGACAAGAAAAAGATTATACCGAAGGGAGTGAGGGAATTTGGCTGAAAGAAGAATGTTTGCTAAGACGATTGTATTGTCGGATGCATTCCTCGATATGCCTCTGAGTGCTAGGTGTCTGTACTTCACTCTTGGGATGCTTGCTGATGACGATGGGTTTGTCAATAGCCCTAAGAGCATTATGAGGCAGGCAGGAGCAAGCACAGACGATTTGAACCTGCTTATGGCAAAGAGATTCATCCTTGCCTTTGACAGCGGTGTCATCGTCATAAAGCATTGGAGAATCCACAATTACATCCAGAAGGATAGGTACCAGGAAACAAAGTATTTGGAGGAAAAGAGCGAGTTGTGTATCGACTCTAAGGGTGCATATACAACTGCAGGCTATTCATTCTCGGATGATGAAAAAATCCGCAAGCCTCTTACGGACGCTCAGCAGAAGAGATTGGAGGCAAAGAAGGAGAGTTCGCTACCGTATTCCTTTGAGTACAAGATGCGACAAGCGTTCCATGGTGAACTGTGTCCTATTTGCGGATGCGTTATGGATGGTAGCAACAACCTTACAAAACCAACCATCCAGCACAATGTTCCTATCAGTTTGGGTGGAAAGCACGAGGTAGAGAATATATCTATCATCTGCTCCGGATGTAATTCCAGTATTCAAAACAGACAGGAAACGCCACCGTATAACACAGACATGGTGAAGGCGGTGTGGGATCGTATTGGGAATGTACCGGGAATGGATACACAGGTTAGGTTAGGTAAGGATAGAGATAGGATAGAGTTAGGAGAGGATATAGAGGAGGCTGCGCCTCCCAAGAAAGCCCCTCGACATAAGTATGGTTTCTATGAACAGGTTCTTCT
>JAZOWR010000359.1:0-3865 GCA_045659345.1 Ructibacterium sp. | reverse complement strand
CCCATATTCCAAGTATCGGGGTTATGGCAGAATTGGCAACGCAGAGGACAGCCCTGCATAAAAACAACATACCGAACACCGGGGCCATCTACCAGTCCCATGCTCTCTATAGAATGAATATAACCTTTTGCCACAGGGCTTTCCTCCTTTCTTATAAAAAGGGCATCTTTGAAAGATGCCCTTTTTTAGAATACTTACATGCTTTCATGCATGGTACGGCTGATAACCTCCATCTGTTGTTCCTTGGTCAGTCGGTTAAAGTTAACCGCATAACCTGAAATACGGATTGTAAGAGTGGGGTATTTTTCGGGATGTTCCATCGCATCAACCAGTGTTTCACGGCGAAGCACATTAACATTCAGATGGAACGCCTTTTGCTTAAAGTAACCATCCAGCACAGAAACCAGATTTTCTACTCTGGTCTCCTCCTCTTTACCTAAGGCATCGGGAGTAATAGAGAAGGTATTAGAGATACCATCTTGACAACATCCTGCGTAAGGCAGTTTTGCAACAGAGTTAAGAGAAGCAAGCGCACCGCTGCAGTCTCTGCCGTGCATGGGGTTTGCACCCGGTGCAAGGGGCTCTCCGCCCTTTCTGCCGTCAGGAGTTGTACCTGTCTTTTTACCATAAACTACATTAGAGGTAATGGTCAAAACAGAAAGAGAATGGTCCGCATCGCGGTAGGTCGGATGCTTCGCTAATTCAGTATAGAATTTCTCAAGCACCCCAACTGCCAGAGCATCAACTCTGTCATCATCGTTACCGTATTTGGGGAAGTCACCTTCAATCTCAAAATCAACAGCAATACCATCTTCGTTACGGATAGGCTTAACCTTTGCGTACTTAATTGCAGAGAGAGAGTCTGCTACAACAGAAAGACCTGCTACGCCAAATGCCATAAAGCGCTTTACCTCTGTGTCATGCAGTGCCATCTGACCTGCTTCATATGCATATTTATCATGCATATAGTGGATGGTGTTCATGGTGTTCACATAAAGTTCTGCAACTTCTTCCATGCACTTGTCATATGCCGCCTTAACCTTGTCATAATCCAAAATTTCATCGGTCATGGGTGCAGTGTTTTCCAGAACCTTAACACCCTTTTTCTCATCATAACCGTCATTGAGTGCCATCAACAAGGTTTTTGCAAGGTTCACACGAGCGCCAAAGAACTGCATCCGCTTGCCCAGTTCCATAGAAGATACACAACAAGCAATGGCATAATCATCACCATAAAGAGGACGCATTTCATCATCGCTCTCGTACTGCAAAGAGTCGGTTTCAATACTCATCTTTGCACAGTACTTCTTAAACGCCTCCGGAAGGTTAACACTCCACAAAACAGTCATGTTAGGTTCCGGAGCAGATTCCAGATTGGTCAGGGTATGCAGGAAACGGAAAGAGGACTTGGTTACCAAGGTTCTTCCGTCTTCGCCCATACCACCGATGGACTCGGTTACCCATGTGGGGTCACCGGAGAACAGTTCGTTATATTCGGGCGTACGCAGGTGACGAACCAAACGCAGCTTCAAAACCAGATGATCAATCAATTCCTGTGCAGAGGATTCATCCAGAATTCCATTCTTCATATCACGATTGATATAAATATCAAAGAAGGTGGAGTTTCTGCCGAAAGACATTGCGGCACCGTTGTTTTCTTTGATTGCAGCAAGATAACCAAAATAGGTGAACTGAATCGCCTCTTTTGCAGTCTTTGCAGGCTGGGAAATATCAACACCGTAACGCATTGCCATGCTCTTCATCTGTCCGAGTGCCCGAATTTGCATTCTAAGCTCCTCACGGGTACGAATGGTCGTTTCATCCGCAGGAAGTGCAGCATACTTCTCAAAATCAGCCTCTTTTTGCTCGATCAAATAGTCAACACCATAAAGTGCAATTCGACGGTAGTCACCGATGATTCTGCCACGGCCATAAGCATCCGGCAGACCGGTCATCAAACCAACACTGCGTGCTTTTCTCATTCTGGGAGTATAAGCATCAAACACACCGTCGTTATGAGTTTTGCGGAACTCCTTAAAATACTTCTGTCTGGTCTCGTCCATCTTGTAGCCATAAGCCTCCAAGGATTGCTCAACCATACGCATACCGCCGTAGGGGTTAATCATTCTCTTAAGCGGTGCATCTGTCTGGAGACCGACAATTTCTTCGTTTTCTTTGTCGATATATCCAGCTTCAAAATTGTCAATGCCTGAAACCAGATAGGTTTCTACATCTAAAATACCTTTTTTCAATTCCTCCAAGACCAGATTCTTTACCTTTGCGTAAAGCTTCTCTGTCTTAGCGGTGGGCGGTGCCAAAAAGGACTCGTCCCCCTCATAAGGAATATAATTTTTGTGAATAAAGTCCTTCACATCAATCGCATCTGTCCACGGGCCTTCTTGAAAACCGTTCCATGCCTCAAACTTCATCTACAACACTCCTTAATCTATAAAAATTTTAATAATAATATCCTTTGTTATCATTTTAACACACTCTTATTAAAAATGCAATTAAAAAATAAAACTTTTTAGGAAAAATTTTTATGCAAATTGACGATTTTTATCTGTTTCTGTTTCAACAACATGCCGTTTGCGTCCTAACATTTTGATATCAAAGCCTCTTTCTCCATTGACAACCCCATTGTTTCTAATGTAAAATAAAGGCATCTGATTGCTTGAAAGGATATGGGTATGAAACGAAAAATTACAGAAATCTCGGTATTTGAATTCTTTTTGTGTATGTTTGTCATTCTAATCCACTTACTCTCAGAAGGTGTGGACACCTTTCCTAAGTGGAGTTTTTGTTCCATCCTTTTTTCCTCGTTAACGCGTTTAACATCCTTTGCTGTCCCCGGTTTTGTCTTCACAAGTGCCATCAAGCTTTTTTACAAATACGGAGATACCCGCCGTTTTTCTTATCATAAATTTATATGGGGCCGTTGCAAAAAGATTTTGTTTCCTTACATCCTCGCAGTCATTGTTTATTACGCTGTATTTGTATGGGTGTTGAATCTGTATCCCTTCAATCCGGACCAATTTCTCGGTTTTTTAATCAGCGGTAATATTTCGGCACAGTTTTACTTTGTGATTTTGATTCTGCAATTCTATTTGTTAATGCCAATCTGGCTGATATTCAGCCGTGTTAAAAGCAAGTTTTTTTCTGTCCCGCTGATTTTGTTTGCTTTTGCAATAACAATTTTCTCCCGTATGTATTTTCCCTATACTGCAGGAACTGCAAAAATCTTTCCATCCTACCTTATTTTCTGGATTTTAGGAAGTTACACGGGTCTAAATTACGAGGCATTTGAAAACACCATTCGACAAAATAAAATGCTGATTTATCTTGGTTGGCTGATTTTTGCAATCACCCATTGTATCCTCTCCTATATGCAGCTCGGCGGTCTGATTGCCTATGAGTTTTCGCCCGTGATTGTTGTCCTTTTTTGCTTTTTCTCCATTTTCGGTTTTTATACCTACGCCAGAGAACTGACATTTTCTTTAGAACGCCGCGGGAAAGGACTGCTTACCAGTATCTCACAGGCTTCTTATGAAATTTATTTATGGCATTGCCTGATAATCCTTGTCCTTTATCATATGTTAACCGAATGGGAGGTCGACCATATTTTAAGCAGATTCGGTATTGCTTTTGTGGTAACCTATGGCATCTCCATTATCTTCTGCGTACTAAAAACCACTATTTTTGATAATCTCAAAGCAAAGCATCTGCGAGCCTCAGCAACAAGAGCCCGCAAGATGGCCCGTCGAAAACGCTATCTGTAGATTGAATCCGCCGGTGTAGGCGTCCACGTCCAGAATCTCGCCCGCAAAGATGAGCCCCGGTACCAGCTTGGATTCCATCGTAGAGG
>JAZOWR010000358.1:0-1601 GCA_045659345.1 Ructibacterium sp. | reverse complement strand
CCTGCAATCCGTGATGCGTAACGTATCTTTTATTTACTTTATCGTACATAGGAACATAATTTATTTTGAAACCGTTCACTACGCTGAACACGGCGAATTTGGGGATTTTGTCCGGGATGATGAAGTTCCCGGTGTATTCGTCTGCGATGAGAATGTTCTTTGCGGTCGTGTAGGTAACAGCTCCGATAAGCATCTTATGAAATACTGCCTTGATGCCGTATTCCGCATCTTCAAAGCTTGAACTGTGGCTGAACCTTGCGAACTCGGAAGGAGCTCCCTGAATGAACATGGTAAACTCGAAATCTATCTGGCAGTTTATGCCGTGAATTTCAAAAACGGAATGAATCTGGTCAAGAGACTCATTATAGATGTATCCCTTGAAATCAGGAGAGGTCTGACTGTCGAAAAATTTCAGAAGTTCATCCCGGCAGGATTCGTCTATCATGATATCCACATCTCCGATAGATTTTTTGACTTGCTCTATCTCATCATCACTGTATTCAGGACTGAAAACGTACTGCGACGATCCGTTGAATATTTCTCCCGATTCGATATTGTTATAGTTCCAGCATGAAATCGCTTTGTTTATGCTGTATAATATGTCCTTGACGGACTCCGTGAAGTTTGTTCTGCCTATCCTCGCAAGAGGTATCTGCTCCGCTGCTGTTTTGATTCCGTTGCGGAATACTGAAATGTTACCGCCCATATTAAGACTCCGTTTCATGTATTTATAATTCGTCGCTGAGACTCCGATTTTTGTTGACAGCCCGTCGGAAATCCGCTAGACTTTCGAGCAATTCCGCATAATAGGAGCAATCATGAACATTTGGTACGAAAAATATACCCCCGAACTTATTGAAGACGTTATCCTTCCTGAAAATATCAAAAACAGAATCATCAAGAGCATCCAGTCTAAAAACCTTCCTAATCTCGGTTTCTGGTCTCATCAGCCCGGTTTAGGCAAATCCTGCACTTCCAAGGCCATTATCAGGTCGGCAGAAGCCGATGCACTGTTCATCAATGCGTCTTTAGAGAAAGGCATTGATGTGGTAAGAAACAAAATCATGCAGTTTGCCAGCTCCGTATGTCTTGGGGACGTTTCAAAAATCGTGGTAATGGATGAGTGTCTTGAAGAAAACGAAGAAGTTATTCTTATTGAAAATGAAAAAGAAGTTCCCGTAAAGCTCAATACGCTTGAAAAAGATAAAGAATACAAATGCCTGTCCTTTAATATGCAAACGCAGCATTTTGAAGAAGATACCTGCTCCGTTATCAGCGATAAAACCGCTGATATTTACGAGGTGGAACTTGAAGACGGCAGTTCAATAAAGGTAACGTCAAATCATCCGTTTATCGTGATGGAAAACGGCGTCTTTATCTCGAAATCCATAGACGACGGACTCTGCAAGACCGATTTAGTTGTAAGCAAAGGGCATGGAAATCTATACGCGCTATTGTATGTGATATCGGCTAAATTCATCAAAAACGGCAGGGTAATCAATCTTAACGTCATGAAAAATCACACCTTCATCACTAAAAACGGCATTGTAACTCACAACTGCGATTATCTGTCTCCCGATGCTCAGGCATCGTTAAGAGGG
>JAZOWR010000357.1:0-4466 GCA_045659345.1 Ructibacterium sp. | reverse complement strand
CGCATCGGCTTTTTCCAGTGTGGCGATACGGTTCTCATGGTTGTCGAGTTTTTTGAACGGAATGATGATCCATTTAATAAAAGCACCGATGGCAGTAATACCGCCGATAACCCATAAAAGCTGGGCAAGTGAAAATGTGATGTCAGTCTGCATGTCCGCTTTCCTCACTGAAGAAGACCGCATTGATGCCTTCATTCAGTCCAGTAGCTGCGAACCCACTGGCAAGACCTTCAAGGAAAAGCGGAAAGCTGATGTTGCCGTTAATCCACAGTACAAAGATGATGCCGAGCAGTCCGGCAAAAAGAGGAATGAAGTCTGTCAGTTTGAGTTTTTCAAAGACAGGCTTCTTGAGAATCTGAATGGTGGGCCATACCGCAGCCATTACGGGGACAGTTACATATTCTTCAATGTTCATGCTTTCACCTCTTGTGTGGCGGTCACTCCGCCGAATCCGGCTGCCTTTACCTTTGCAAGCATTGCTTCTGCATTTGCCTTAACAGAATATGCTCCAATCTGCACTTTGAAATAGCCTTTATCTTCTTTGAGGATAGCATCGAAGCCAGCCTTCTTAATAGCCTGCTGATAATTGACTGCATTCACCTTCTTGGAGAAGGCACCGCACTGCACTTTGTATAAGGTCTTTGTCTTCGGTGCCGGATGCAGAATTGCATTGATGTCTTTGGCAATTGTGCCGTTCTCATGCAACTTCAGCAGATACGGCCCGGGGCATGCAGTGCTTGCAAACATCCTGTGAACCGTCAGCGAGCCAGTGGTCTTGCCTGTATATTTCGGGGCAATACCATACCTCTTGCAAATGTCTGCACACAGTTTAATCAGCTTCTTGTAAGCTGCATCAGAGACAGTCCAGTTAGGAGACAGAGAATTGTTTGCCACTTCGATAGTGATAGCGTTCTTGTCATTATCCCACGAAGAAGAACACCAAGAACGGTACTGCTCACCAACGAAACATTCTACTGATCCGTCTGAATAGATGGCATATGTGCATGACATTTGTCTGTTCGGATTGTATACACAGGACTCCATCTGAGATTTTGAAAGGTTCCCTGCCATGTGGTGGATCGTAATCTTTGTTACCTTGTTGCCACCTCTTGAGTTCCATTTGCCGTGCCGGATTGAGTACCAGTTTGTCAGGTCGGACATAATATGTCCTTCTTTGGTCATGGTTCGAAGCACAGTGCCTTCAGCAAGGATGTCCTCTGGCGTGTCATCACCCACACCGCCAACCAGTTCTTCAAGTGCTTCGGTAGGAATTGATTTGAAAACCTCTTCGTCAAATTCAAGCTCAATTCCGTTAATTGCGATTGCTTCAGCCATATTGCGCTCCTTCCATTAAAAAGGGCAGCTTACGCTACCCTTATTTCTTCCAGAACTTCGTCTAGTTCTTCTGAGGTTAATGATTTTGTCTTTTCCATATCATTTTTAAGTTGCAAGTTAGTTGCAATTAGAAGCAAGTTTGTTGCAAGTTTCAGCAATCATTTTTGTGATTTAAATAATTCTTACTTAAAACGATTGTGGATATTCTAAGTAAAGAATTTACTGCTTTTCTTAACTTACTGATTTAAAGGTTTCATCAGACCTGTCTGATTGAATAGTGTTTGTCAGTTTGCACTGCGAGCAGTTGCCATCGCAGTATGCCCAACCGTTATAGCATGGTCTGATTTCGTATTTTGCCGTAGCATGTTTTCTAGGCTTTTTGAAGAAGCCTTTCGGAAACTCTTTTCTCCCCATTATTCACCTCGTCTTCTCTAAACTGCTCTAAACTGCTCTAAAGCTGTGAGTTAAAGGTTTCTTTTAAACTATGGTAACTGTGAACGATGTTCCCACTGAACGATTCTGTCTATTCGCCACAGTGATGGTTGCCGTTCCTGTTCCTCGTTTAACAATGACCGCTTGTTCCGTACAACCCCATACTTCGCACACACTTGCATCAGATGATACCCAATCAAATGTGAATTGCGTTGTGTCTGCCGGTGCCGTGGTCAGAGAAACGGTTGTGGAATAATCGCTCGCTCTCATGCTGACGTTCTGACCGCTAACAGAAGTTATAGGAACCGTGTTATTTGGATGAATTGAATCATAAACGCTTTGGTATTTATCCAAAAGCATTTCCAAAATGTAGGTACTTAAAACAGATGCATAGTTATTTATCGCTCCTGCACAATTTGAACTGCCGTTTCCAAAGATTGTATTCTTTGGTGACTGTTCAACCGTAAAGCCTGTTGTCCGTGTGCAGAAGATGTTCCATGCACCGTGCATACCGTAACCAGTTTCATTAGGGTATGATGTGCCTGTGATTTCTACTCTTGGTGTTTTGTTGAACTCAGCTCTGAAGATCGCCTTGTTACGTTCCACACCTGCTAAGATGGCTTCAGCGGCGGCCGTCTGTGTCATATAGTCAATCCATACATCACGGCTTCCGTTATCTTCGCTTGTATGACAGTTGAGTAAAAAGTCCATTTTTTCTTGATCATCCATAGTCCACTTTGCATATGCCCTTGTTTCGGCAGTTTGGAAAGGATAATCACCTTTTTTGTTCCATGTATCTCCTGCGATACCACCGTCATGACTTGATGAAAAGTTCTCCCACAATCCATTGTAGTTGAAATTGCGTTCCGGGTTTACACCGCCCAACACTCCATATGCTCTTGGGTACTGATTAACACCCCAAGGATTAAAAATAGGAACAACTTTGATCCGTACATATTTGCGGATGTATTCAAAAGCATCATTGTCTTGAATACGGTAAATATGTTTGATCAGATGTGCAAGTCCGAATTGAGCAGTTACTTCATAAGCGTGTTCACCGCTTACAAGTTTAATCATCCGTTCAGCATTTACGGGCCTGAAGTCATACTCCCAAATGTCATACTGTCCAGTTGAATCTTTACCGATTGATTTCTTTGTAACTCTTACACCTTCTGGTGGATTTGTTACATAATCGTCATACATCAAAGCAAGAAATTCGTCAGTATACATCCGAAAAGTGTTATATGACGTTTCATAGTCATTGGTTGCGTCATTCGGATAAAAGTTTTCATACGAAAGCAATTTATGCTTTTCAGTTTCACCTTTTTGAAAGACTATATTGCCATCAACATCATAAGCAACGTTTAAATCGTTCCCATCAACATCATACACAGTGAATAATTGATTGCCGTTCAAATCGTAAACCGCCATATATCACCTCACTGTACATAGCTAATTTTCCAAGATTTATGTAATGTTGAACCGCCTTTTGATTGACAGATTTTTGTTTGTGTGGAAATGCTTGTTCCAATGCTGAAAGTTGTCACAAGCGTTCCATCTAAATAAAGATTTGCCGTTGTACCGTTCGTTTCAACTCTGACTGTGTAATCTGTATTTGTGTCAATCTGAGCGTTTGTGGCGTGCCATCCCGAAGTGCTTTCTGTTTTTTCGTAATAGCACAGTCCAAGCGAATTGACGGCAATATTACACGCTATTGACCCATGCCACAAAAACACTGCCAACCCAACGAACCATGATGATGCGCCAGAAGACGCTGATGCAAAGGATTGAATATTGAACGTACATTCAAACACTATACCATTACACGGAACATATGAATCTTCAGCAGATGGGCTGTATGCAATGTTTCCGGATGGTGCCGTGCTTGATAAAAGATAACCACCGCTTTCCATAGATTCGGTACCGCCGATATGTGCAGTCTGAGTGAATCCGTTGTTAGCCGGAACTCCATCGGTGTATGTCCAAGCGGCATCCCATCCCTTTGTGACTGTTACGGTGAATGTGGTTGTTTCGCCACCATATGTGACTGTGATTGTGCTTGTTCCGACTGTCAGTGTTCCGCTCAATGTGTAATCATTATCCGCCACTGTTGAGGTTGTGTTATTGCTCCAATGTGAAGTCACAACAAGGTCTGATTTCAGACTATCCAGTGAATCGGTGCTATAGACTATTCCACTTTGTGTATAAACCGCTGAAATACTGTTAAGTGTTGCCGTTGCAATAAGAACTGCGCAAGTAGCTGAAACATTTCCTGCCGTTGCGGTGATTGTTGCCGACCCCAAAGAAAGACCAGTGACAAGCCCTGTGCTTGAAACAGTGGCAACCGATGAATCCGAAGATGACCAAGTAACAACATCAGTTGAATCCGCAGGAGTTAATGTTGCGGTCAACTGTTTGGTCTGTCCAGTATAAGCCCACGAAATTGAACTGTCACTAAGTGAAATTGCCGTTGCAGGTACAGGTGGATAAAGTGCTTCACGCAAGTCAGCATAATAACTGTCTCGTGCATCCTCGTCCACGTATACAGCATTCTGAAGCAATGCCAATAGTGCTTCTTTTGCATCGTTGGTCAGTCCATCGCCACCACCCTGTTCAATCGCTGCGATTGCATCGCCAGTGGCTTTTGCATCAGCAGCCGCCCCTGCTACAGACAAAGAAGTATCAATCGCCGGATTGGT
>JAZOWR010000356.1:0-4671 GCA_045659345.1 Ructibacterium sp. | reverse complement strand
AAAGAAATTGTGGCAAATGGTTGGAAATATCATACAAGTAAATCAAACAATATGGATATGGAAACCATGGTTACAAGTATTATTCATGAAATTGGTATTCCAGCCCATATTAAAGGTTACCAATATCTTCGCCGTGCTATTATGATGGTTGTTGATGATCTGGACATTATCAATTCTATCACGAAAGAACTGTATCCTACTGTTGCCAAAGAGTTTAATACCACATCAAGCAGAGTTGAACGCGCGATTCGACATGCCATAGAAGTAGCTTGGGATAGGGGCGATACGGATATATTAAATTCTTTCTTTGGATATACCATTGCAAACTCGAAAGGAAAACCGACCAACTCAGAATTTATTGCCATGATTGCAGATAAACTTCGTTTACAAATCAAAAATGCATCCTAAATAGTAAAGCAACGCCTCTTCCTCTATAGGAACAGGCGTTGCTTTATAAAAAACAGTAAAAATATGAAATGTTTTTAAATTTTACTTGAAATTATTGCCGTTATCTGGTATGATTAAAAGGTGTATTATTATGGTAGAAGCCCGGAAGCACTAATTGCGGTTTTCAACAGTATTTATATAGAAAGGTAATGATAAAAATGGCTGAAACAACCTCTTCCAATAAATCCGCTAAAAAGAAAGAAACAAAAGAGATTTTAACATACAACGGTAAACCGTTGGTTCGTTGCGGAAATACCATTTATTACGGCAATCCTGAGGATAAATATGTGGTTATTTTCCGTTTGGATGAACAGGAAGCTCTGGGAGATTTGCAGATTGCAAAAAGAGTTATTATTGAATTAAAAACCAATGAAGGCGAGCGCTCTCAATTGATTCGTCAGGCAGAACGAGACGGTCTATACAGAGCATTTGACATTGGCATGTTCTGGTTAGAGCAAGCATTAGAAAATAGCTAACATTTAAAAAAGCAACCGGGACATGGTTGCTTTTTGTATTAACTATAGACATTTTATAAAAAAGTGTTATAATAATTAATTATATTTTATTATTTAACAACGGAGAAGTGATTTTATGCAGATAATAATTGTAGGATGCGGAAAGGTTGGTTCCGCTCTGGCTAGAAAATTGATTGATGAAGGACACAACATTACGGTAATCGATACTGTGGCAGAGCGTGTACAAAGAATTACCAATGAATTAGATGTTATGGGCGTTGTGGGTAACGGTGTTTCTATTTCTGTGCTTTCTGAAGCTGGTATTGAGAACTCAGATGTCTTAATTTCTGTAACCGGTTCGGATGAATTAAATCTGTTATGCTGCCTTTTTGCAAAAAAATCTGCAAACTGTCATACGGTTGCAAGAGTTCGCAATCCTATCTATAACAAAGAGATTCAATTTGCAAAGGAGCAATTGGGAATTTCTGCAATCATTAATCCGGAGCTTGCTACAGCACGAGAAATATCCCGCCTCCTCTGCTTTCCTTCTGCGATTAAAATCGATACATTTGCAGGGGGGATGGTAAATCTAATCCAATTTCAAATAACTGAGGATATGAAATTGAACGGACTTTCTCTAAGGCAAATTCCTGAACATTTTGGAAACAATATCCTAATTTGTGCTGTTGAAAGAAACCACGAATTAACAATCCCATCCGGTGATTTTGTTTTAAATGCAGACGATGTCATCTCCTTTTTAGCTACTAAGGATAATGCCTGCAGCTTTTTTCAAAAACTTCATCTGAAGAACCGTCCTGTGAAAAATGCACTTTTGGTCGGTGGCGGTACCATTGGATTTTATCTTGCTAAAGATTTATTAAATCATAATATTCGTGTCAGAATACTTGAACAAGACATTAAACGATGCGAAGCACTGGCAGAACTATTGCCGGATGCAACCATTATAAATGGAGATGGGACCGACCGGCAACTTTTGCTTGAAGAAGGACTCCCCTTGGCAGAGGCGTTTGTGCCGCTCACTAATTTAGATGAAGAAAATGTTTTACTCACATTGTTTGCCAAAAAACACAGCAATGCCAAATTGGTTACCAAAATTAATAGACTGGAATTTGATGATATCCTTGATGGCTTGGATATCGGTAGTGTTATTTATCCCAAATATATCACCTGTGATTTTATTGTCCAGCATATTCGTGCATTACAAAATATAACAGGAAATAAAATTACAACGCTTTATCGTATACTTGGTGACCGTGTAGAAGCATTGGAGTTCACAGTTCACACAACTTCTATGGTGACAGACAGACCTTTGTCTCAATTGAATTTAAAACCCAATCAACTTGTTTGTTGTATTACAAGGGGTAATCAAATTATTATTCCTAAAGGTTCAGATTCTATTCAGGTTGGTGACTCTGTGGTTGTTATTACATTAGAGCATGGATTGCAAGATATTCAGGATATCATTGCAAAATAACGGAGGTCGTCATTGTGAATATTTCAATGGTTATTTATCTTTTAGGACGAGTTATGTTTTGCGAGGGAGCACTTCTTACTCTTCCTGCGATTGTTTCATTATGCTACAAAGAATACAATGTTACCTACTCGTTTTTAATTACTATACTTTTTTGTTTGATTTTAGGGTTCTTTTTTTCCCGAAAAAAGCCTAAATCTAATGTGTTTTATCTTAGAGAAGGTTTTGTTATTACTGCCTTGTGCTGGATCATTATTAGTATTGTTGGATCCTTTCCTTTTCTCTTTGCAGGAGCAATAACAAACCCAATCGATGCTTTGTTCGAAACGGTTTCAGGCTTTACTACCACTGGAGCAAGTATATTATCCGATGTTGAAGCGCTGCCCAAAGGTTTGTTATTTTGGCGCAGTTTTACGCATTGGATAGGCGGGATGGGTGTTCTTGTTTTTTTGCTTATCATTACTCCGCTAAAGGGTGGTTCTAACGCCAATTTGATGAAAGCAGAAAGCCCCGGCCCTCAAGTTGAAAAACTGGTGCCAAAAACACGATCTACTGCTGGGATTCTTTATGGGATCTATATTGCATTAACTATATTACAAATGATTCTTCTGTTGTTTGGAGGGATGTCATTGTTTGATGCATCTACAACTGCGTTTGCAACGGCAGGAACTGGTGGATTTGGTATAAAAAATGATAGCATGGCGGGATATTCTTCCTATATTCAAAATGTTGTATCCATCTTTATGATACTTTTTGGAGTGAATTTTACCTTTTACTTCCTCCTCTTATGTAAAAAAGCAAAACGCGCGTTTGTTATGGAAGAAGTTCGCTGGTATTTTATTATCATTTTAACAGCAATTGCACTAATCACCTGGAACACTTATGAGCTGTATGGTGCATTTGGAACAACATTAAAGCATGCCTTATTTCAGGTAGCTTCTATTATTACTACAACCGGTTTTGCAACTACCGATTTTAACACATGGCCTCAAACTTCAAGAACCATATTAGTTATGCTGATGTTTATTGGTGCATGTGCGGGCAGCACGGGTGGCGGAATCAAGGTATCACGATTTGTTATTCTATTCAAAACGGTACGCAAAGAAACGGAACATTATCTGCATCCATCCGGAATCAGGAAGGTTATGCTTGATAACAAACTTGTTCCCCATGAGGTTGTTCGATCCATTAATGTATTCATGATAACATATGTTTTGCTTTTTGCGATCTCTGTGCTATTGATTGGATTTGATAATCATGATTTGACCACAAATTTTACAGCGGTTGCTGCAACCTTAAACAATATCGGCCCCGGTCTTGAACTGGTCGGTCCTCTAGGAAACTTCTCTGTGTTTTCCAATACTTCAAAACTCATACTTATTTTTGATATGCTTGCAGGCAGACTGGAGTTATTCCCCCTCCTTCTTCTTTTTCATCGGGAAACATGGCGAAAATTTTAGATTAAAATCATCGGATTTTATCCGATGATTTTATTGTTAGATTGATGTAACAATGTCTTTACCATTACTATTAATTTGCTATTGCTATTTTTTTAGTTATATTGTATAATATAACTAGATTAAATGAGTTTATATAACTTGTTTAGTGAATCATAACCAAACGACAGGAGGCGTGAATATGACCTACAAGATTTTATGCAAAAAAATTGAATTGGCGGATTCTAGCAAAGAGAAAGTTCTGAGCAAAGTAGAGAAACTGAGTAAATTTTTTGGCGATGACATCGAGTGCCGCATTTCTATTAGCGAGCAGCGTGAACAAATGGTAGTTGAGATTACCTTTCCGTACAAGGGTTTTTTGATTCGTGCCGAGGCTCGCGATCGTGAACTTTTAAATGCTGTCGATGCTTGTCTTTCTAATATTGACCGGCAAATTCGTAAGAACAAAACCAAACTTGCAAAACGGTTGCGTGATAACGCAATTGAGGACTTTAAGATTAACATGGCAGACACCGAGATTGAGGTTGAGGAAGAATTTAATATTATTAAAGTAAAACGCATTGCTGCAAAACCTATGTTGGTTGAAGAAGCAATTTTGCAGATGAATATGCTTGGGCATGACTTTTTTATCTTTAATGATCCTGAGAGTATGGCAACCAATCTTGTTTATCGCAGAAAAGATGGGAACTATGCATTAATTGAAACGGATAAATAATCATGATTAAAAAAAGAGGCGATTTGCCTCTTTTTTATTGCATATTAAGGTTGACACATATTTCCCAAACTAATATAATAAGAATATGTATTATTTTTTTGGAGG
>JAZOWR010000355.1:0-2918 GCA_045659345.1 Ructibacterium sp. | reverse complement strand
AAAAGTCCTCATTCAAAAACTGCGTATAGAACGCACTCGGTATTTTACAGGATTTGAAAACGTTTGTCAAAGAATAGTTTTGCAATCTAGGACACGTTTCCCTTTTTTACCTGAATCTGTCCGAACATTGCCTGCCCGATGGCATTGTAATATTCGTAGTTGGATTTAGGCACCAGAACATTGATCCCGTTAAAGAACCCGGACTTGAAGAACGCCGAGCCTCCTCCGGATAAAAAGATGTAATCGCATTTGTCTAGGATTTTACCGTATTTTTCCTCTACAAGCTCTAACAGTTCCTGAATGTACTGCTTCTTGATTTCCAGAATATCGTTACTGTAGTTATAGGTGTTGCCCCGGAGCTTGTAACAGTTATTATCGAGGATTTCCATAGCTTCATGGAGCGAGATAACCCTCTGGTGCTTGCTATTGATAAATTCTGCTATTTTAGAGGCTATCTTCATCACGCCCTGATGCTCGATGCCTTCAAACACGGAAGCGGAGGTTTTACCGTCTATAACTCTGAACATATCCAGTGTATTGAATCCGATATCGCACCCTATATAAGAGGAATTGCCGGTGAAATCCGTCTGCTTGTTCGGGAAGTCAACGCCGTAGGTGTCGATGCAGATTTTGCTTCCGGCTCCCTGCGGGATAACCCAGGTGTTCTTAAACTCGTACTTCTGATTATTCACAGTGAAATTGCTTACGGCTTCCTTGAAGTATCCGGAATACTGAATCTGCGCCTTTGAAAGACCGGTTACGATGGCATCCGGCATAACGCCCATGATGTTAATGGCGTAAGTCAGAAACACCGGGGCATAGAACTCGAGATTCTTGTACTCAGTGATGTCAATGAGATTATCAGAGGGAAGAGCAGACGCATCATCGCCTACATAGTAGTCGTGATCCTTGTAGTTATAGATTTTGTTGTCTTTGATGTACTGATTGGCCTTGGTGATGCCTATCAGAGAGGGGAATTTGAACTTTTTCAGCACTTCCCCGTTTTCAGTGGTGAGTACGACCTTGTTGTGGCCGTACCCTATGTCAATTCCAAGTATGTTCATATATTCCTCAAATTTCAAGGTTGTTCAAAACTTCATCTATCTTCGGCTGTCTTTCAACGTCCGGAATCTCCGGAGGCTTAACAACGTCAAATTTAGGTTTTTTATTGTAAATGCTCCAGTCAGGGATGTCAACGTCTTTTTTGGCTTTTTCAGGACGGTCTGTTCGCTCGGAACGATCCGGATTCCTTTTCGGCTTCTCGGGGCGTTCTTCGCAGACGCAGGAACCATCCGCAAAATCAATAGCTATCTTCGTTATGTCTTTGGTACAAGTAATATGGAGGTCAAACATAGGTCAAAGCCGTCAAAAATCAGCGTTTATCATTTCCTGCGGAATATCAGGCTGCTCGATCTGCTCAGTTTCGGGACTGACCTTTACGGCGGGTTCCGTCTGAACCGAACGGGTCTGAGTCAAAGTCACTTTCGGCGAGTCCGGAAAGCTTCCGGATTCAAATTCAATGTGAATGTCTATCTTCTTCAGAGGTTCCGATGGCATGTCTTTAATTTCTATAATCATGGCGAGTTCTCAATTTTTCAAATTATAAATATCAGCAAATGTATTTATAATCCTTATGATACGGATTTGTATCATGAGCTATATTATTTCAAAAGTCAAGAGACAAGCTATGAAATTTTCAAAAATTTTTGAATGCAATTATCGTGCCAAAAAGCGTAAGTACGATAAAGAAATTTTATCTCATGTTAATGAGATTATGGACAAATACCACGATGAAATTACATCGAAGTCTAACTGCGAGCGTGAACAAGAATCTGATGACGTAGTTATGCTATATGATAAAGAGCGCGATGCAGATAAAATCGCCGAAAAGCCGGAACGTCAAAAGGAACCCATCAAAGCGGAAACTCCTAAAATTGAGAATAGTCATACTAAACAAGATTATTTTTTGGATGATGATGTATACAACACTTGCAAGAAAAGCATTTCTGATAAACTCAATATAGAATTCGAGCCGGATACCTACGATAAGGACGATGAAATACCGGATAGTACAGTTCCTAAGGATTATTTCCTATCGGATGAGTATGAGTCTAGCGTTTCCAAATCGAAGTCTGATAAAAAATCAATTTCGGAAGAAACTCAGGAGTCAAAGGATCTTAAGAACGATGTTTCCGATGTAGACGTTTCTGATATTGAAGGTGATGATCCCGATCCGAAGGCTCTTAAAATCTATAATGATCTTATAGATATGATTCAAGACAAAAACTACGATGATTCTGTAGAATTTGTTGACGATATAGTTAAAGATCCTAAATTAAAGTTCTTGCTTAGTCTTGGATTCGGCGGGGAGTTTTCTAACCTTAAGCTCAAACTAAAAAAGACCGCAATTTCGGCAAAAAAGCTTATTCCTACACAAAATGAGATAGGTACAGAAGCCACGTTGAAGTTCATTATGCCTGGTGATGCTATAGACGTATGCTTTGAAAAAACAACAGTAATCAAAAAGCCTATTGTTACGTTTCAGGGAACCTTTATAGTTGATGGGCATCATAGATGGTCGCAAATTTTTGTGACTAATCCTAACTCTAACTTAGAGTGTATCGATATTTCCGGAGATCTAAGTCCTATCAGCATGCTGAAAGCTGTGCAATGCACAATTGCCTCTAATTTAGGTCACCTTATACGCAAGAAAATAAAAGGCTCAAATCTGTATGACATGACCGAAAAGCAAATAAAAGAATACATTGAAAATAATATAAAAGACAAAGCTGTCGAACATCTAAGCAAATACTATGATGATCCTATTCGAGCCCTTGTTAAGAACGTTGTTCAGATGCAGAGAAACAACACCCCTATCCTGAATGCTCCGGATAGAGGTGAAATGCCGCAGACTTCAA
>JAZOWR010000354.1:0-5962 GCA_045659345.1 Ructibacterium sp. | reverse complement strand
CCACCAAAGAAGTACCGAAAAGCCAGTAAAATCAAGGCTTTTCGGAATTTTTCTTTGTGAATTATTTTCTAAAATTTTGAGAATTTTTCTTCTGTGGCTACCACTGTGGCTCCCAACATAACAAAGAGGGACATCCGTTTTGGATGTCCCTCTCTCTTATTATCCTGCCTTCTTTTTATACTGTGCGGAGCTGATGCCCAACACAATGCCAAGGAATGTAACCACAGCGGTGATGGTGCCGACAACCTGATCGGCATAGGGGAAGTCCCAAATACCTGCCAAAGCAAAGTACAGGGTGCCGATTGCAGGCAGAACCACCGTAGTGATCCACTTCAGAATATCATACATCTTGTTGCTCATCTTACATACCTCCTTTAGGGTACTAATTTCCATGATGTGACATTTTCGTACACCTCATCGATAAAGCTGTTGCCTCCACGGGCCTTGTACGCTTGGTACATCATGACGAAATTTTCAGCTTCATACTGCCGGATGGTCTTATCATCCCGGTGCTTGTAGTAGATTTTCAGCATTTCCTGCCGGAGCAGGCACAGCTGACCGGCTTTAGATTTGGCTTGTTCTTTCCAAATCTTCACCATAAAGATAATGGCTCCACCGATTGTGCCAAGCGTGCCAATGACCTTGGCAATCGTTTCTAAATGCTCCATTGGTATCACCGCCTTACTCCATGCCCAGGAGCTTCTTCCAGGTCTTGTTCCGGGCAGTGATCTCACCATCTGTCCAGCAACCGTTATCCTCCTGGAAGCCCACAACAGCCGCAGTGAACTTCACGCAGGCGATACCGCAGTCGCCACCGTCATAACCAAGTACCTTCAATCGCTTCTGCACAGCCATCACAGCAGCGTGAGAGCGGTTTTTACTTTCGGACAGGGTTACAGTCTTGGAAATAGTTTCCGGGCCAGCAATGCCGTCCACAGCCGCACCACAGGCCTTCTGTACATCTCGGATGAACTGCTCCTGCGAATAAGCAGGCTTGACCACCTCGGCATCGTAGTTCGGTCTGCCGTAGCCTACAATCTTGGAGTAGTTCAGGGCATAAGACTTCTTGCAGACACCGCCACCATTGGCAATAACACCAGATGCGCCAGATGTGTTGCCCTCGATGGTGTAGACCTTGGTGCCGTCTACCTTGTAGACGATACCGGTGTGGCTCTCGTTACCCTTAGTGCCGAAATAAATCTGGTCACCCACCTGGGGACTGGTGAAGAATCTACCGGCATTGCGGTAGCAGTTTGCAGACCATGTGCAGCCAGCACCATAGAGACCGGTCTGAGAGATAACCTCCTGCGCCAGCTTCGCATCCTTGCCGGAAGCGATCCAGTGGCACCAGTCTACAAACACCTCGCACCAGGAATAGCCGTTCTTATTGCCATTGTAATACCCAGCCTTATGCAGGTCTCTCGCATACTTGGTATAGTTCTTGCTGCCGGCATTGCCGGTCTTACTGTCCAGATCTGCGTTGGACTTCTTTTCCAGATAGCCTACCTCCGCTTCGGCAATGGCTATCAGTTTACTTGCTGTATATCCCATCTCTATCACTCCTTAAATATGAAGCTGCGCAATGGACTCCTTCAGCCGCCATGTTTCTGCCACAGGATTCTCCATGCATTCTACGGTGACCGGAACCGCCTTTGTGGGAACAAATACACCACTATCGACAGTACCGGCATAGGCATAAATGGTATTGTAACCGGACAGCATCTCTTGCTCCAAGGCAATATCTCCAGCCACCGGCTCAAATGCAATCTCCTTATACTCATCAATGTCGCTTTGCAGGCCAGTTTCCATCTGGATCAGGTTCAAATCCAGTTTGCCATCAACCGTGACCTTGGTCTTTTGAATTGTAAAGCGAAGCTCTGCCGCTCCTTCAGGAACCACAAATGCACCCTTGTTGGCACCGGTCAGGTAGCTTTGATCAGCTTTGTAAAATGCATAGCCGGGATTGCTGCCTCCGACATAGGCTCCGGCAACATTGATCGCCTTGCCAACCAAATGAGACACCGGGATCGACCTAGAGCGCAGGGAGGTATCTGAGTTTGTGGTGCCACCGGTCTTATAGTTGATGTAACCCTCATCCATGGTATCGGTGCTTTCCTTAGACCAGATAGCATTAAACAGTTTTTTGCCGGTGCAATACAGTTTCAGGTGGGTAACACCACTCGGAAGCGATGCACTGACCTTGACCTTAGTTCCACCCACCGGGTAGGTCTGCACCACCAAAGCACTTTTCGCATACGGTACGCCTTCGACCTTTGCGGATACCTTCTTTTCAAGAGCATCAAATCTACCCTCCAGATACGCATTGGTGTCTGCATTCTGGACAAAAGCCATACCGTGGGTAACATCCAGGATAACCTTAACCACCACATTCTCAGCGAACAGATGGTCGATGTCACCTACATTGTTGCCGTGGGCGTCGGCAAGTGCGAATTCCTGAGAGGCGGTGCTGCCGTTCTCTTTGTAGTACACAATCAGACCTGTAATCTGCGAGCAATCTACCGGGGATCTAAAGACCGCCTCGGTGTCATCCATGATGGATGTATTAAAATCTACTCTAATATTCATGCTTTCCACCTCACTCTACCGTTGCATTAAGCAGTCCTGCGGAAGTGCCAACAAGACTGTCGATATACTTTTTGGCATCCATGACATAAGCGATATCCATGTAGGCATCGGCATCGTTGGAGATCGTGGTGATGCCTCTGGAGGTTTGCAGGGCAGCATAGGCAGCAAGTTCTTCTTCGGACAGAGGAGTCTCGATGGGGGTTGCCAATGCATAAAATATAGTGAGCGGTGTGCCAGCAGCATTCTGTTCGGCAAGCCACGCCTTTAAGTCTTCGTTGGTATCAAAACTTGCCGCAATGCGCACCGATAAGAAACCAATATTAGCGTCACCAGCAACCCATGCGGACATACCACTATCTTTGCTATACGCATTCGTCCCGGCAAACAGGCAGTGTGTCGATAATACATCAGAGCGGTTAGACTTCGGTTGGTGGGGATTAGGAATGGCATCATATCTAACGAGACCAGCAGAGGAAAGCGCACTGCCTTGAATATTTGATTTTTCCCATGCTTCTTTTCCTGTACAGATATATTTATGAATCCTTTGGACATATACTCTCCTGGCAAAGTCAACCTCATCACAGACCCACTGCTGACCGTTGGAGTCGGTGTAGTTGCCACCGCTGGGCACCGGAATACCACGCAGTGTATAGGGAACCAGCATAGACTGATCATTCACAGCCACTGTGGGATTTTCCACACTAACCAATTCCACAGGAGCATCCGGGGTAGGTGTTCCATCCTGGGTGGTCTTGCCGAAAATCCTGCAGCCAACAAGGTACTGGTCAATAGCATCATCCAGGACGATGTTTTCACCGCTTGCTGTCCCAACCACCATGAGGTTCTTTGCTGTGTGTGCAGCTTTTGCCGCAGAATCATTTGCATTCTTGGCAGCCAGTTTTGCATTATCAGCAGCACCATTCGCATTCTCGGTAGCCAGGTCTGCACCGGCAGATGCCTGGCTTGCCTTATCTGCCGCTTCATTTGCGTTAAGGGTAGCCTGATTTGCCTCCTCGGTAGCTGTCTGAGCATCGGTGATCAGCTCGTAGATGTAATCACGCTGACCTTTTTCATATACATAGTCTTCCGGTCTCTCTCTTTTCCGCACGGAAAAAGACTTGCTCTCCAGCGTGACTCCGTTCAGCACACAGTATGCGATCAGGGTCTTGCCGGTCTGGAGCAGATAATCCGGGATTTCAGCTGTGCCGGCCTTAATCTCAACGACAAAAGCCTTGGAATCGCCCTGGTTGGCGAAATGGACATGGGTGGCATCGGTTTTGCTTACGCTGACACTTCTGCCGACATCCCACTGACTCAGCTGGGGATCAACATTATTAATCATGTCGAATACCTCCTTTTAATACTTAAAGTATAGTAAATAAAGGGGGGCTTTGGGTAGCCCCCCCAAATTGTGATTAATGCCAAGGGGCCTCATTCAAGGTGCTCTCTGCCCAGCCTTCGGCACGGTAGAGTGCATCCTTCTGCTTACTGGAGATAGGCAGGGAGTTGATGATCTTCATCTGCTTCTCCTTCTTGCTGCCGCTGATGGTCTTGCCATTCGCATCCTTGTCACCCTGAAGACCGCTTATCTGACTCTTGTAGTCCAGATACACATCGATATCAATACCAGCAGGTTCAGCATACTTGAAGTAGCTCTCAGCATCGTTTGCCGTGATATCAAAGTCTGCATTGGCCATCTCCAAGTCAAGGAAGTCGATGTACGCTTCAGCAGCTTCACGATCCTCGCCTTCAATATCCATGACAGCCTCAATGAGGTCTTCTTCGGAGATCTTCCCAAGGCGATACTTACGGACTCGTTCTCCCCAGGAGAAACCATACTCCAGTTCAAAGTCACACTTTTTGACCTCTTTTTCTGCTTCCTTGTCGGTGTGGTCTTCAAGAAGCTCCAGAGCCTTGTCTCTGCTGATATTGCCGTCCATGTAATCAGCTTTAACCTGTTCGGCAAAACCGGTAGCAACGGCATCCTCGGCCTCGTGCTTGAGGTAGCCATCGGCAATCTTATCTGCGACCAAATCCTCGTAGATAAACTTCGCAGAAGCCTGATCCTTGCCAACCACAGCAGCATAGTAATCATCCACAGTAAACATGACATCGTATGCATCTTCCTCGGTGGGCTTCTTGGTATCTTCCTTAGACTTCTTCTCCAGCTCATTTATCTCTGTGTTGACAGCACCCATGATGATATCGAAGGAGAAGTTACCCTCGTCCTTGATTTCCAGGAACAGCTCTTTGTACCGATCAAAGTCACCGGAGAATCTTGCCTCGGCAGCTTCCTTAATTCTCGGATCATTTTCTCGGAGTGCCTTTCTGAGAGCGGTATCGTACTTGGTCTGGTCGAAGTTGCCGTCCTTATCGACATAGCTACCCTTCAGCCGGTCCACATAAGCCTTGTCACCACTGATGATAGCATCGTAGAGTTTGTCGGTCTTGCTCTCAATCTCAGGCTTTGCAAATACCGGAGATGTATCTGCAATCGCCTGATCCACGGCATCCTCGATGCTATTCCATGTGGTCTTGCCGGAGTTCTCGTGGGCGATTCTGGCATGATCCATCACAGCATTGATCTCTCTGCGGATGTTCTTTACCGGAATACCGAAGAAGGCCGCTATGGAGTCAACCAGCTTCCAGTTTGCCTCTGTGACCTTTTTGTCCCATTCTTCCAATTCCTCCTCCGTCATTTCGGAAGTGTCCTTGCCTGCATTGGAAAGCACATTGGTGAGGGAAGAGATTGCATCGGATACGATTGCCATGTCGGGTCTTTCCACATCGTACCCCTGTGCTGCCGACCATACATCTCTGGCAACAGGGATGTAGTTGAAGATCGTGACATCGTTGAGCAAACTGCTTACCAGAGCCTCTGTGTACTTCTCGGTATAGGTTTCGTCCTCGTCATCGTCACGCATTGCGTAAATGATGGACTTGACCACACAGCCCATAACCAACGCTCTAATAACAGAAGTTATTTTTCTGGTTCCTTTGCGGATATCTCCGTTCTTCAGATCTCTCGCACCACTTTCCACCATATTGGCAATAGCGTTCGGCTCATTCATGAAGGACACGAGGTACTGAACAGCAAGGTTTTTGCTCTTCAGCATGGGGGACTTTGCGAAGATGGAATCGTAGACCTGCGTTGCACGAATCACTTCCGTGAACCGTTTGCCTACCTCCTGCATGAATGCATCGCTGCTGGGGGATAGATCCTTGTGCGTTGCCATAGTCTCTCGCTTGCAAGCATTCCAGATTTCAATCCATGCAATCTTATCTGCAGCATTGGGAAGGTTAGCAATAGGATTGTCATCGACCAAGTCCATGACCGCTTTTGCTTTTCCTGCTACAGTACCAGTCTTCATCTTCT
>JAZOWR010000353.1:0-2168 GCA_045659345.1 Ructibacterium sp. | reverse complement strand
CATGCAGGGCCTTTTTCTCCTCGTCAGAGCCGACGATATGCCATGCGTTAGAATTAGCTTTCATTTGGTCAATAACGCTCTGGGTCGAAAAGGTGGAGGGAGCCACACTTGTAACGGGTTCATAACTCTCCACATATGCGCCGCCGTCGTCGTTGTTGTCCAGCTTATCTAAGAGGCTGTCATATCGCTCCTGCCATGTGTCGTTAATGCTGCCGATGTCGGTATCGTGCTTTTCTTCCAGCAAATCAAGATTTTCGGTAAATCTGTCCTCCATGTTTTCAAGGACGGTTTGCCAGTATTCATTATCAATGCTTTCGGATGTACCGACAGAGGGATAGCCATAGCCACCATACCCAATGGCGGCCTCACCCGTGTAATACTCATAACTATCCTCTCCGCTGGCTGCGGAGCCGCGTTCACGAATATACCACAGGATTAAAGCGACAACACCCACGCCGATACAAAGCAGCAGAAAGGGTTTATTCTTGAATGTCTTTTTTACATTCTCACCCATGTCCTCAAAGACTTCCTCAAAATCCAACTTTCACCCCTCCTTAAAAACCGTCGATTGCGTTACCTAAATCAAAATTGTCTGTGACAAAGTTATCAATGGTAACGAAATCCGCTTTGCCCTTTGCGGCCACCTTTTCATAAGCCATATTGTCGAGGGTATCCACCACGGGGCCGGGAATGGGTAAATGTTGGTCGCAGAAAATCAGCAGAGGAATATTGGCCTTGTTGTCATCGTCACCGACACCCAGATTTTCATTGGGCAGCGTGGGAGACTTAACAAGGGCTTTCAGACCATGGCCGTTTAGAATACTATTCTTGTAGCCGTTCAGCATGGTCTACACCTCCTTTTTATTACTCGGCAATCTGCACTTTGCGGCCCTGCAAAACAGAAATACCATTAATGGCGTTCTTGCCGATAACATCAACCACCTTGACGCTTGCGCTGGCATTATTCAACACAAGAAAAATGGCGATAAGTACGCCGATACCGGAAAGAACCTTGCTCAAAGTACCCATAGTTTTTAACCTCCTAAACCTTTGAATACTGTAGAAAATTTGTCCGTGTTGGTTAAAACCATGCCCAACAGGATTAAAAGTAGAAACATTTCGGTAAACTTTTCTCCTAAAAGCATATTAAAGATGTTTACCAAAATCATAAAAGCAAGGAGGAAAGAGAAACTATTATAGAAATCACTCATTCTTGTCATACCTCCTTACTCATAAAGCGAGGGGAACAGGGAATACAGAAAAGCCCCCACATGGTCATTTCCTACGGCAGCGTCAACAATGAGCCAGATACAGCAGAAACAGAGGGTCATATAAAATAGACTTTTATCCATGCTGCACCTCCGTCAAAACTTGCCGCCCGTACCGCTAAAGCTGCCATTGTTTTTGTTGGTAACACTTTCGGCCTTGCTGCCAAACTTGCCGCCAGTACCACTAAAGCCGCTATTGTTGTGGCTAACCAGAGTACCGCCGCTACCGCTGCCCGCCTTGTCAAAGTCCTCCACGGTGGGCTTGGATTTTGAACCGAAAGAAAAATACATCCACAGGGCAAAAATAGCAATCAGATAAATTAGGGTGCGGCTCAAAGTTGGTCACCGTCCCGGAAATGCTCTAAAATCTGCTTCATTACCGTGGTGTTACTGTCGATGGTGTCGCTCAGCTCTTTAATGGTTTTATTATTGCCATAAATCATATACACGCACATAGCAATAGGAAAACCGACGGAGCTGATAGCGTTGAGGATTTCGTTCAAATCCATCAGTTTACACCCCCGAAAACCAGAGCAAGGACAAAAATGAGAATAACAGCCAGAAGCATGGGCAGGGCCTTGGTGCGGCTGTCCTCAACCTTTACAGCCTCCTTTTCATCCTCAACGAGGGCCTGCTTGTCCTGCGCCTCGGGAATGGTCATTTCGGTTGTACCGTAAACGCCGCCGTAAACATCGGACATGAAAAACTTGCCGTTCATATTAGCCATGGTGTTTTAACCTCCTATTTTAATATAGCCCCGTAGGATATATGAAACCCTACGGGGCATTATGTTTTCTGGGTTACTCAGCAGCAGCAACCAGACGGGAAATCTTCTCAGAGATAATGGTCAGCTTACCAGCGACAGAGGAGTTAAAGCGAACACTAAATTCGCTGACACGC
>JAZOWR010000352.1:0-2471 GCA_045659345.1 Ructibacterium sp. | reverse complement strand
GAAGGAGTAAAACTTGACACTGTAAGCAGACAGTTTGATACAGACTTATCCCCAGGCGACCAAGGTGTAAATGTTCAGCTTATACAATATTTCCTGAATGTTATTTCAGAGTTTAACAACTTTATTCCCTCTGTAACCATAGACGGAATTTATGGGCCAAAAACCACCGAATCTGTTACTGTTTTTCAGCGCTCTCAGGGGCTTCCAGAAACGGGAATTGTAGACGAAGCCACATGGAATGCACTCTACTCACAATATACATCGACAATTGCAGGCCTCCCGGAAGATTTCCGGGGAAATGGTGCAGCGATCTATCCCGGAACACCCCTGCGTCGAGGCAGTACCGGTATAAATGTTCAAAATCTGCAAAGATATCTTTCAAGGATTTCGGAATTTAACCCATCCATTCCCACAGTTGCCGTCACCGGAAACTTCGGACCTGAAACTCAAAGGGCTGTTACTGCTTTTCAGCAGGAAAACGGACTTCCGCCAAGAGGCGTTGTAGGACTGCAGACATGGAACGAAATTGCCGAGCAGTATAACGATATTGTTTTGGGAGAGGACAGGAGTCAGGGACAATTCCCGGGATACTCTCTTTCTGAAAACAGACAAGGAGGTCAATAATGAAATATAACATATATGATGATCGGCAAAATGTATTGGAACTCCAAAGCTTTCTTCGGGCAAACCACAGATTAGAGGGAGGTCCCCTTATAAACCCCGACGGAATTTTCGATTCAAATACCACCGCAGCCGTAAAACTATTCCAGCAACAAAACAATATTCCTATAACTGGAATTGTTGACTTTGAAACATGGGTTTTACTTTCAGAAAATGCAGATGATCTCTGTGCCGAAAACCCATGTTTGCTCATCAACTTAAGCCGATTTGAGAGAAGATGAGCATAAAGAAAGACTTTCGGGTGAAACCGAAAGTCTTTCTTTTATTTTATCTCTACTTTTATCTCATCATCAGCATCGGCTATAGCTTCCATTCCGCCTGTAAGCTCGCCCGCAATAATCAACTGTGCAAGCTTATCTTCTATATGACGCTCAATATATCTGCGCATAGGACGGGCACCGTATTCCTTTTTATAGGATTTTTCTAAGATATGCTCTTTTGACTTATCGGTTACTGTCACGGCAATTTCTTTTTCCTTAAGCCCCTGGCGTAAATCCTCAAGCATTAAATCAATAATCTGTATAAGTTCTTCCTTTTTGAGTTCTTTAAAGATTATGGTCTCATCTACCCTGTTTAAAAACTCGGGTCTGAAAAGATTTTTAAGAGCACGCTCAATCTTAATATTTACAGCCTCTTCATCCTCGTTAAAACCAACTACATTGGAGCGTTGATCACTTCCTGCATTGGATGTCATAATGATTATTGTGTTTTCAAAGGAAACCGTTTTGCCGTGGCTGTCGGTAATTCTGCCGTCATCCATTATCTGAAGCAGAATATTGAAAACATCCTCATGGGCTTTTTCAATCTCGTCTAAAAGTATTACTGAGTATGGATGCCGACGGATTTTCTCTGTCAGCTGTCCTGCATCGTCATAACCCACATATCCGGGAGGCGAACCGATGAGTTTTGCAACGGAATGTTTCTCCATATACTCCGACATATCAAGACGGATAAGTGAGTTTTCTCCATCAAAAACTTCTTCTGCTATTCTCTGTACAAGCTCGGTTTTACCTACACCCGTAGGACCTACAAATATAAATGAAACAGGTCTTGTCTTTAGGCTTATACCCGCCCTCTTTCTGCGGATTGCACGGGATACTGCTGAAACCGCCTCATCCTGACCTATCAAGCGTTTGTGGAGTCTTTCCTCAAGGTTAACAAGTCTCTTTGTTTCGTATTCGCTTATATGCTTTACAGGAATTCCTGTCCAAAGCTCAATTACCGCCGCAATATCATCTGCAGCAAGGTCGCTGTAACAACTATTCTCTAAAGCGGAAATATCCTCGTTGAGTTTAAGTTCGCGGCTCTTTAAATCCGCCACCTTCTCAAAATCGATATTCTCGGCATCACTTTCCAGTTCCTCTTTTTCCTGCTGAATTTGAGCCAGCTCACCTTTCATCTTCGCAATTTCAACCAAAACAGCGTTGTCAAGATTTGCCTTTGATGCCGCCTCGTCTATAACATCAATTGCCTTATCCGGCAGAAAACGGTCGGTTATATATCTCTCTGCAAGAATTGTAGCTGTACGAATTAAGTCATCGGATATTCTCACTTTATGATAATCCTCATAATAATCCTTAATTCCTTTTAATATTTCAATGGTTTCATCAACAGTTGGCTCTTCCACCATAACAGTTTGAAATCTTCTCTCTAAAGCCGCATCTTTTTCGATGTGCTTGCGATATTCCTCAATGGTGGTAGCACCGATTACCTGAATCTCGCCTCTGGAAAGGGCAGGTTTTAAAATATTCCCCGCATTCATTCCGCCTTCGGCATCTCCAGCCTTTGCA
>JAZOWR010000351.1:0-2641 GCA_045659345.1 Ructibacterium sp. | reverse complement strand
CTGTGACCATAGTCTTTCAAATTGCCATAGTTGCCACGCAGATAGCCCAACAGTTCAATCATTGCATTCTTCTGTGCTTCGGTCATCTTTTCGTTTTCTAAGTTACCCTCTGCACAGATACCGAGTTTAGTAGAATTGTGTCCGCTTGTGTGTGCGCCTACCCAATTCTCAGGTCTGCCACGATACACGCTACCATCCTTACGGACATAGAAGTGATAGCCAATACCTGCCCAACCTTTATTCAAGTGCCACTGGTGAACAGTTTCCACGCTTGCGCTAGAAGCTGCTGCATGGTGGAGAACAAAACCATTGAGAGAACCACTTCTTGTAGAATGATTGCTTTTGAACTTCAAGCCTACATCGATAATCTTCATGATTATTCGACCTCACTTTCGACCTTAACTTCGGGAAGACCTGCAACGGAAGTAAGCAAGGAAATAACACCTGCCATAGCAGATACGGACAGCACTGCAAGCCAGTCAACTTCCATAATGCCGACCATGTTACCAGTCAGCATACCAACAGCGGTCTGTGCAATAGTTTTCGCTGCTCTCACGGCAGCAGCCTTGAGCCAAGTTTTCCAGTTCTTCATAACGATTCATCCTTTCTCAAATGACTTTCAAATGATTAACTTCTGCCATAACCATATCTAAGTGACCATTGCCACCAAGACTTTTATAAGCATCATACATCTCTTGAAGATTCTCTTTGTCTTCCAAATGGATCTCACCCTCTGCAATGTACTTCTTACCAAGCCACCGAACTTTATCAATCATTAGAACTTTGTTTGCCGTTACTAGCGCATCCACTCTTTGATCGTGCTTGTCCTGTTTTGCCCACTTTCTCTGTAAAAGAGCGATAACAACACTAGATACACCAGAGCCGGTAACAGCTCCAATCAGTGCGATAATTAAACTTTCCAATTCAATCACCCCTTACCGACCAATTAGTGTAAATGTGCCATCTCCGTTATCTTTCCAGGAGATAAGCTTTCCGTTAATTACATCTGCCTGCAACCAACTTTTTCCGTCCTTTGATGTTGCTAAATAACCTATAGGACTACCATCTTTTTTGACCCACACACCGCTTTCAAGTTCACCTGCATCAATCTTTACAGACCTGGTATGCGGTTGGTTGAAAAATTCCATACTAACACCAGCAGGCTCGGTTTTTGAAATGTCAGTAAAATCTTCGGTGAGCCGAACCAAGTTAATTCCGTTTGTGCTATTAAAGTAAGCATCTCCATAGTAAGTGCCAGTATTTGTCTGCCGAGCTTCAACAAAAACAAGGTTTCCTTGTCCTGCAACATCAGCACGAATGGTAAGACCATTGGTGGAAATGCCAGTGTTGAATGTAGGCTCGGGTTCGCCCGAAAGGTCAATGACCAGTTTGCCGTTCTCGGACTTAATTACACCAGTCACAAGGTAAGAAGCATTGATATACAATTGACCATCCTTCATGAATAGTCCCTTGATTTCTCCGTTGTTGGTCAAGAGATTAAAAATCGCATCTTGATCCAGGTCGCCTACTGCACCTGTTGCATCATCCGCTGCCTTTTGCGCTTTCTCTGCTGCTTTTTGGGCATCTTCTGCCATGCCGAAAACTTCCGCAAAGGTTTTGCCGAAGTTATACTTTTGCTCCAAGTCGGTAGCTGTTCTTGTGTATGTCCTATCCTGTTTGCTCATATTCTCACCTCAATAAAAGGTGAGGGCTTAATGCCCTCACCATGTTATATTGCCGTTGGAATCCACCTTGAAATCCAATTGCTTCAAAATGGTTTCCATTTCCTCATAGGAGATATCATTTCTGTTGTTCAGATATTCGATAATCTCGTAATTGTAGGTATCGTCTGCCGGGTATTCGGTCTTGAACAGGATAATCTTCTCACCATAGTCAGCGTCCATGTTATTGATGTAGTCAATAACTTTTGCTTTTCTGCTGCCACTGATAGACTTTCCGTTTTCGTCCTTGTCAGCTTTGAGGTTATACAAGTCACTGGAATAACTGCGATAGGATTCATAACCGCCTACTGCCTTTGCAAGAGTGTACTGCTCAGGCTTTTCGTATGCGTAGTTGTATTCCTCTCGGTTGTTCCAATACTCGCCATAGCTGATGCCAAGACCCTTGGTGACTTTCTGTTCCATCTGGTAGAACCAGTTCTCAGAACCATCAGAGTTTTTAGGCTTGATTTCGTACCAAGTGTCTTTCTCGGAATCGTAGTTATATCTACGATCACCAACCTCTGCGTAAGCACCGAAGGAGAATGTGTTGTCCAATGCACTCTTACTGCCAGAAAGCATATTTTCCATCTGTTCCTGGAGTTCCCTTAACTGAGACTGTTTGCTCTTGCTGTCTCCGCTTGCGATTTCCTTCTGTTTCTCATACATCTTGCAGATATCACTGGAAACAGAACTGATATATCTGCTCTTGAGGATATCTTCGGTTGTTGCACCATCTTCGTCAGCGACTGCTTTCAGTTCGTCCTTGAGATCATAGAAGTCGTTCAGATTGTCTCTGTACTCCCAATATTCCTCAATCGGGATATCCAGACCTGCGAGGATTTCAGTCTGCTCAGGATTCAATGTCCGCTGTTCCTCAGCAAAATACTTTCTAGCGTTTTCGCTTGCGTACTGTCCGAAGA
>JAZOWR010000350.1:0-9131 GCA_045659345.1 Ructibacterium sp. | reverse complement strand
ATCATTCACTGGAAGTTCTAAAACTCAACGCCGATTTCTTTTAGCATCTGATACAGACGGCTGACGGGTAATCCCATAACGTTGTAAAAGTCGCCCTTGATCCATTTGACAGCCATTGCACCGAATGGGTCTTGGATGCCGTAACCACCAGCTTTATCTTGCCACGGATACTGCGCTTTTTCATTCCATATAGGGACAACGGAGTTGTCCAGTTGTCCTATATGGAATAGCACAACCGACTATATGGTACTATTTTACCATTTTAATGGAAAAATACAAGAGGGGAAAAAAGAAAAGAAGCACCGCCGAAAATCCCGGTGGTGCTTCTTTGTGCATCTTGTGCATTATGTATATTTTGAACCTTGTTTTTTGTGTAATATCCCATCTTGAAAATATATAGCCACGGGTATATAATATAGGCAGAAGTTAAGGGAACGGAGGTGAAAAAATTGAAAGTCAAGGTTCGGAAACGAACCAAACGCCGCAAGCAAAAGCCCACGGCGTTCAGCGAAAGAATGAAAGATTTGCTAGCCGACATTCTTTCGGGTTTGATCTCAGGTCTAATAACCGCCGCCATTCTTAAATGGTTAGGGTGGTAAAGACCAGGGGTGTGGGGGAAACCCCTCACACCCCACAATTTAAGACAGAAACCACATTTTGTCAAGGGGGCAATCTTATGAAATATTTAATCTTCGTTATTATCTTCACCATCGTTTTTGTTTTGGTGAAGCCTGTGATCCGAAAGTTATTCAACCGATAAATCAACATCCGCCACAGAAAGGAAATAAGCTATGAAAATTCGTGACATTATCAGCATTCTTGATTCCGATGAATTTTACATTCAAGACGGTGAAAAGATCGAATGTATTCGCATTTATGACGGTGACGATCTGGAAGAGTACATGGATCGTGAAGTTAAGAGAATCGTGCCTAGCGGCAATGCGTTTGACATTGATTTGGCGTGATACAGAAAGGATGATAAATAATGGCAACTGAAGCACAGAAGAAAGCGTTAAAAAAGTACAAAGCAAAGGTCAAGCGTTTGACAGTTGATTTCCCTGTTTCCGAAGCTGAATTGTATGCACACGTTGAAAAGCAGCCTAATAAGCAAGGTTATATCAAAAGCTTGATCCGGGCGGATATGGAAAAGGACGGAAAATGAAATGAAAATGATTAAAGGAACGGGAGTGCGCTCCCGTTCCTTTTGTGCGTTTTGTGCATGATGTATGTTTTTGACTTTGTTTTTTGTGTAATATTCCATCTTGAAAATATATACCCACGGGTATATAATATAGACACAAGGTAAGGAACGGAACAACACACCGCCCACCCGCTAGGGCGTAGAGTTTAGCGGGGGCCAACCTTACGGGCCGACACGAAAAGGGGCCGACACGGAACAAAGAAAACTGATCCACACTTTTACATATAACGGAGGTACACAACATGACACAGTATAAGGGCTACTACATCGACCACATCTATTTCCACTCCAAAGCCGAAATCGACAACTTCATCAAGGAGCAGGCAATTGACCGCTACAAGATGATGTGCCGGATGTTTGTCAAGGATGATGCAGGCATGGAGCTGTCAATTCTTATGAGTGAACAGGCTGACCGACTGCACAATCAGTTTGGTATGGATTACAACGAAATCGAGGCCATCGAGATTGAGGTATTCAAAGCCGCATAACAAACCAGGGCGGGGCAACCCGCCCACCACCAAAGAAAGGAAAGCGCTATGGGCTGGGCAGAGGATCACAGAAACACGGTTGCTGACCGCTGGGGGCAGAAGTACCGGGAAAGCGGCATGAACGCCGCCGATTTCAGCGAATACATGAAAAAGACCATGCTTGAAAATGGGTGGTCTGAATCCGATGCAGATATCATGGTTGCACGGGCAATCAGAATTGTGTGCTGAAAATAAAAAACAGGGGGAAAGGCCGTGAAGCCCTTCCCCCTGCTTGTTTCATCACTTGATATAATATTTTCCGTTGTAATACGCCGCACACCATCCGGAAGGAATGCGAATCCAAATGTCAGAACCCACAGTTTTGACTTCCAGGCAAGTGACGGCAACGCCCTTATTCAGATACCCGGCGCTGTCAGCATTTTGCTTCGCATTGGCTGAAAGCTGTGCGTAAGTTTTGCGGGCGAAGTTTGTTCCCGCACCCGTGCGAACGCTCAACCTGTTCACCTGTGTCTTGTATACCTTTCCCACGGCATAGGCTGGCGCAGATTCCGCTTTTTCTTCCGTGGTGGTGTTGATGGGCGCACCGCCGAAAGTGCTTCTGTGTGCCTGTCCCTGGCCGTACCAAAAGAATTTGCTTGTGCGTGTGTCAACGTGGACGAAATACCCGTCATTTTTGGTTTCGTAAAGGCCAATACCCTTGATGCCAATGCTTTCCGCATACTTGGCAACTTCAGCCGGGGCAACTCCCTTCACAACGATGTCAGCCGCTTGGCCTTTGGTATGCCGGGATGTATTTGAAGCGTTTTTTGTTGCCCCGTTATGTGTCGGGCATCTGTACCCGCTGGAAACAGTAACAGGCTTTCCAAAATGATCCCGGATTTTCTGCAAGTAGTCCACAAGCTGTTCGTCAATCTTGACCGTGGAACAACAGCCCTTTCCGTGGCAGGCGAACTCAGACACATTGAAATTTTCGGACAGTTTTGTTTTTTCGGTTTTGTTAAAAATTCTAATAGCCATTTTACAACACTCCATTTCTGATAATGTGAAAATGAAGGGCAACAGACTGAATCAGCCGATTGCCCTTTTTATTTACTCTGCGGTTTCTACGCCTTCATTCAGTTTGTCGGTGATAGCTTCCGCAATATCTTTGTTATTTTCGATCATATCCCGCATGACGGACAAAGCACCGTCCACAAGCTTGCTGAACAGCTTGAACGGGATGAATTTGGCAAGCACCGGGAAACGTGCAACCGCCAATTCGTAAGCATAGCGAAGCTTCAGTTTGCCCGTTTTGCTTCCGAAGGTTTTTTCGGCTTCAGACACGGCCCACACAAGCCAGTTTTTGAACCCGTTGACATAGATACCACCGCCAATCAGGACAGCGGCAAGGATCACGGCAAGAATTATATCCCTGGTTTCCATATTGATTCACTTTCCTTTCAGTCTTTCAATACAATTTCAGCCATACGAAGCGCAATGTCTGCGCCGTACTTTTCCGCAAATTCTTTGAGGAATGTTTGTCCGTGTTTCGCCCGGTTTTCGGTTCTGGCTTTCCAGAAATAGAAACCTGTTGCCGTTCCCGTTTCTGCCCATGACAGTGGCACAACCACATACAGCGCATCAACGGGAAGTTGCTTTAGGGAAAGCCAGATTGAAAGAACGGTCAAAATGAGCGTTACCAACCAACTGAAAATCAACAACTTTTTGCTAAATTCCATTTGGTTCACATCCTTACACAATGCCGATTTTTGCCAACGTATAAGCAACGATTGCGGCAACAACAGCCCAAATGATACGGTCAACCATTGCTTCCCACCGCTTGCCCGGTTTTTCTTCCAAATCTTCCACCTTGTTTGTCAGGGTGGTGACATTTGCATTCATTGTCTTCATCTGCTCTGCCAAAACCGCAACGGATGTTGCAAGCTTGTGCGTTGCTTCGTGTTCGCTCTCCAACTTCTTGATCCTTCCTTCGTTCCGCACGGAACGGTCTGTTGTTTCTTGAAGTTTAAGGGCTAATTGTTCGTTGTCCATGTTTATTCACCGTCCTTCACCATCCAATTCAGGGCGAACATCTGAGAACTTGTCAGGTTGCCGCCGTAGAACACTTCGGGATCAACTTGCATGACAGGCACATCAACGGTCAATTCGCTGTATGGGTGCAACGCTTCAAAGAATGCACGGGTGGGCTTGAACTGACCGGGGGCAATCTCTTCGCAATGCTCTTTCAGCAATTCTTCCCGCTTCCGGGAATAGTCCAGCACTTCAGCAGCAAGTTTCTGCCTGTTACGCATGATTGCATAACCCAGCATTCCTTTTTCTTCAAGCTGTGAAAGGATCGTAACGCTTTCAAGCATCTGTTTGTTATTTAGAATCATGTTTTCACACGCTCCAATTTATAGTTTAGAAATAGACAGTCCGCCGCTTGAATTGATTCCAACAAGGTATTCACCGTCAGCACCAAACAGGCGTAGCGAACGAATACGGGTTTTCCCGGCAAAATACGCATCATCAAGGAACCGGGCGGAAGTCTGGAAGATGTGCATTTCCTCATAGTTGCTTGACCATCCGCCGTTCAAGTAATAATCAACCACATAGCCGCTTCCCTGTGTGTCATCCGCATGGCTGAACATGATGTACTTGCCGCCCTCTTCCACTCTCAGGGAAATGCCTTCCGTTGCCGCACCGCTCCAATACTTTGTGTTGATTGTTCCGCAAAGAACATCGTCAAAATAAAGTCGCAAACTGCCCATGTCCATTTCGGTTTTGTACTTACCATCAAGGGTTATGACAGAACCTTTGATGGTTGCATCGTTTGCGGTGATATGCCCTTCACGGTCAAGCGTGAAATTCGTACTGTTGACAATGAGCGTTCCGGCGTTAAAGGTAATCAGGCCAGCCGAAATCGAAACAGCGGTGCTATCATTTGCAAAGGCTTTCCGCACTTGCGACATATCCATTTCATAGGAATACTTATTGCCCCCGGCACTCAGAATGATGTTTGCTTTGCTTCCCAATGATCCGCTGACTTCAAGCTTGATACTGTCCGAAAGCTGTTGGATTTCCGTGGTGAAAATTTCCCGCAATTCATCCGTTGCAAGGATGATATCTTGCGTGTATGCTTCCGTGATTTCTTTGCCTTTGTTATCAATCTTTTGGTCTGTTGACATTTTCTGATTTGCAACAGAAGCGTGAAGATTTTTAAGGTTTTCTTGTGAAGCCTTTAACTGTTCGCTTTGATCTCTTTGTATATCACTCAGAGATTTGATGTTGTCACCGACTTCAAAGGAAGACTTCACTTCCTCGCATACATCAATGGAAACTTTGATGATCCGGGCCGTATCATCAACGCCAATCAGCCTATTCTTCACAGGGTGGGTGTTGCCAATCCCGAAATCATCCACAACCAAACCCAGCAAAGAAAGGTCAACAGCGGTGACAGTATACTTGACATTGACACGGTTGTTTTCGTCCATCCATTGCTGACCTCTCAGCAACAGCAATGCGGGGTCTGTGATATCGTCCCACTCCACAATCTTTGTATGAACACCGTATAACGCAATTGCGTTGGAATCTTCGATGTAATTCACGCCGCCATCTGTTACCGATGTAATATCAAGCCGCTGTTCTGTTTCCTCTCCGTTTTCATCCGTCAATTTACAGCCCAGCGGGATCAACCGGGTAACGTAAGAAGTCGGGTCTTGCTCCCTGGTAATGGATTTCATGTTTACCGACAGGGCAATTTCCGTGGATTTCACTTCTCCTATCCGTTCCAGATAGTCAATGTAAATTCCATCCTCTTCAACCCGGCATTGGATTTCACCGCCGATTTGGTCAATCAGCTTTGTTCTGATCGCATCCCATGTGCTTTCCCGCTGAACGCCGATGTAGATGTTATCGTTGGTTTCCGTCTGCGTGATGTTGCCGACTTTGAATTGCTTGTACGCTTCCACCTGGGAATTGTGGCAGTCAATCAAGTGCTGGAGCAACCCGGCAACCGTCCAATTCTGCGGGTCAACGTAGGTCTGTACGCTGTCCCACAAATACCCGAAGATGCTTTCACAAGTGACAGTCTTTGTGATCTTGCCGCTTTCATCCATCGTTGTTTCCGCATACAGCACCCGGCCCCGGAAGTCATAGCGTTCTTTGTTGGTGTTGTACGCTGTCACATGGGTCGAAAACTCATTGATAAGACTGAAACCCGGATTGTCGGGAAACATTGTGAAGGTAAAAGAATCAATGGTGTTGATACCCTTGATGATCTTGCCGCTGTTCAGTTTTGTCTTCAGCCCGTGAATTGTTGTGGTAGTTTCGCCGTTTGTGATCTCTACAATGTACATCAGAACACTTCCTCGTAAAATTCAATTTTCAGTGTTCCGTTTCCGCTCACCGTGCGAATAGTCAACACATTTTCACCGGGGGAAAGCATGAACTTTTCATCTGTGATCTCCCCGGCTGGAATACCGAAACTGGAATTGCCCTTTTTTATGATGCACTCCACATCGGTTATGACGGTTGGGGTGATCCTGTGGCTTGAAATTGTGTGGAAGCGCACCGTTGTTTCTGCCTCAGTCATTGCAAACGGAATAGACCGCTTATCGTTTGCTATCATGTATGGATAGGCCGTAAACTTGACCGTGATTGTAGATTTTTCAATTTCGGAATCATCACAATCAATATCATCAAACGTGGCAATATAATGATAATCAGGAACGAACGGGTCTTGCAGTTTCTCTTCCATCACGTTCATAACCCAGGAAATAAAGGGTTGCTTCTTCTCTTCCAGTTCTTCCGCTGAATCAGCGGTTATTTCAAAAACATATTCAAGAATCGCTTCTTCCCAATACAGTTCACCGTTGATTTTTGAAAAATCATAGGGCTTATTGGAAAACGGAACAGTTTCTTTGATGCTTTTTTTCTTCGGTTTCGTGATCTTGCGTTCTGCAACGGTTGCATCGAAATCATCATAGGAACCAACGCCGCCGATAATTAGTTGGTCAAACAATTGTTCCCCCTCCTTTCGGGCGAAAATGAAAAGCACCACCCCGAAGGGCGGTGCTTTTTTCATTTACTGCTTGTGCCACACTTTGTTTTCTTCATCGAACAAGAAAAATTCTACTGTGTCCATTTCGTAAAACGTAGATGCGTTTGCAACATTTTCAGTCGGTTTTGTGTCCGTAGACAGTCCGTAGAATTTTGCTCTTTCCGTTCCTACATACTTTACTTTTGTAATCATAAAAAACACCTCATTCATGCCGCCACAATTGCGGCCCTTTATTATCGCTTATAGGGTTCACGATCCACCACTGGACCACCACCCGGTTTTTGATTTCTTTTCGTACAAGCCCCCACACTTCCACGGTCTGGCCGTCAACGGTGCGCCTTGTGTTCAGCGGCAGGTCGAGGCCGTTCCGGGATTTTGTGCGGAGGATTTTCAGCCGGTGGATCATTTTCGGCTCCGTCTGATAGCCTGCCCTGTGAAAAAGCCCTGCACCAATAGCGCCGGGTTAATCTGTACGGGAGACACGGGAACAGGGTCGGAGGCGGCTAGGTAGACAGAGCCGTCTGCGTTCAGTATGTCAAAGTTTGCCCAATACTGCTTTGTAATTTCCAGGCTTCCACTACTCGTTTCGTTTTTGCTCCACGATTCGCTTGTGCTTTTGGTAGACCAGGACAGATGGTTGTTTTCCGTAAGGCTAAAGCATCGGTTTCCATCAGATTCGGTATATTCAATACTGGTGAACGCATGCAAAATGTGGTTTTTCGTGATGATGTTCTGATAAATACACGCAAACGGATGCGTCTCTTGCAGTTGCGGCGTATACACGGTGTAAATGTCCAAAAGTTCTACGCCGTTATATAAACACTTGCCCACTTAATCACCCACTTATCACATACTTTCTCGAACTAGCATCCATGCGCCTTCTTCCTTTGCAACGGCAATTGTCGAAAGTAGATCGTGCACAAGTCCCATATATCCCGCCAAAGCCCCGGTATCGTCACGCATGGAAGGCAAAATAAACACAAACGGGACGCCGCTTCTATAGCCATGCACCATCAAATACTCGGCACCACTCTTCAGCAATTTGTCAAGGGTTGCCGATTCGGTTTCGTTCAGCTGATAGAAGTCTTCTCCAAAATTGTTCATGTCCACGGAAGTAATCTCCACCACCGGCAATCCACCACCGCCGCCGCTGGGCAGGTATTTATCGGAGATGGGGTGGATGGTTTCGGTATATTCGTAGATGGCAAAGCTGTGTTTTTCTTTTGTGTCCCTGGCAATAATAGTTACATAGCCTTGCGTGGAGTCAGTTTCAAGCAAAAACAGGAACGGTTCGCTTCCCGTGGGATTACCTTCTTCATCCATTGCCACTCCCAGAAAGGTCATTTCGATGTCACCCGTAGCGGTGCAAATGTACTCTTTACCATCCCACACTACCACATATTTTTTACCAACAGCAATATTGGCAAATTCTTCATAATTGTACACTTCTTGGTTTATCCATGCACCTTCTTCTGGTTCAACAAAGGGTACATCGTTCTTCTCAACAACCAGATTACCTTTGCCGTTTTCTTCACGGATGCCCAGCTTTCGCATGGTTTTGCTTGATGCCAGGGCAACTGCTTCTTCAAGATTAAATCCCATTTTTTATTCCTCCTTACTCATATACTGGGACGGGGTTAGATTCTTCCAGAAAAACGGTTCCGTCTTCGTAGAGAATGCTAGGCTTGCACCAGTGAACAGTATTAGGAAGAGAAACAACATTACCGGTGTCAACCTCCCACCTGTCGATGGTGATGCCACTGTTACTATGGTCTTCTCTGTATACCCATTTGCCGTTCGTCAGAATATACACATCTGCGTTTTGTACTTCGATTCTGCGATACTTCAGTGAAACAGCACTGAATACTCCGCATACAAAAGGCGTAGCTTTAAAATAGGCCCACATAGTACCACCGTCCGTGTGGCTTTGTCTAATCAGCGCATACGGCAAATCAGATTCCGGCAACCCCGGCAACCTCACCCCGTTGTAAAGGAACGCCACTGGCTCAGCCGTGGGCTTCGGGGGTTGGCCTCGGGATACCAGGGCCATAGCCAGACCCGTCAAAAAACTTCTAAGGTCGAATTTCTCTGGCCCCGCAGGGGTAACGCTGTCCTCCGCAAGCCAGACCGTTTCGCCTTGCTTTATGTCATGGTTGGTGTAGATGCGCCGATAAGCCCAGCCCTCAATGGTCATTACACCGGGAACAATAGCAAGTTCTGCAAGGGTTCCCCAATATGTCCATTCCGGGGAGTTGCTTCCGTAGGAATACGCATGGTGTTCCCCGGCATTCGTTACCGCTTCCCCGTTCCATGTGAAGGGGGTTGCGCTGTAACTCAGCCACACAGCACCCCAATCCTCTGCCCCCGGCTCATATTCAAATTGCAGAATATAGAAGGGAAG
>JAZOWR010000349.1:0-2975 GCA_045659345.1 Ructibacterium sp. | reverse complement strand
TGCTTGTATGCATCGGATTTTTTTGCAACCAAGGAATCGGCACTCCGTCCATCTCTAAGCTTGAGTAAATAATAATAATTTTGACCGGTATAAAGCCCAAACAAAATTTCATCCACAGAATTGGCAAGCCGTTCTGTAATAATATCGGCATAGTCACCTTCGGTGAAATAAATTCTGGAAACAATAAATTCTTCCGTCAAATTTCCAACCAATAAAGTTTCGTCAAATCTCTCAAGCCTACGCAGCATCCGATGAGTAGGAAAGACAAACAGACCACCATCACTCATAGACACCAGCATCATCATGACATAGTCATACGGCATCGTGCCAACCTCTGTTCCGTCCTCGTCATGTCGCATTTGACGGTAGGTAAGGGCTGTTTCATACCGGTGATGCCCATCTGCAATAAACAATTGTTTTTCCTCAAACAAGTCACTGATACGCGCATTAAGGATCGCATCTTTAATAACCCAAATGTTTATAGTTACATTTTCGTCAGTTACAAAACTAAGCTCAGGCTTACGGTCGCTCTGTTCTTCCAGCAATCCGGCAATGGTTTTATCCTCGTCCATATATAAGGCATATACCTGACTTAGATTTGCCCCTGTTGCCTGCATCAACTTCAACCGGTCATCCTTGGCTTTGGAAATGGTGTCTTCATGGGGAAGAATAATGTTTTTTGAAAATTCCTCCAGCTGCACCGTACCAATAATACCTTTTAGGGAATGGGAAGGGTGTTCATCGCCTAACGAAAAAATCTGCTCACAGATATAAAACGCAGGTTTATCCTCAGGCATCAGTTTCTGTTCCTTAATCCAACGCTGCATGTATGCTGCGCTTCTGGTGTAGCGGTTCTCGATTTCGTTATCATCGGGCATATCCATGCCAAAATCCAGACGAATGACATTGTACTCGCTTTTATCGTAAAGCATCTTTTGCTCCGTCGATGTAACATCGTCATACGGCGGTGCAATCACAGTATTCAAATCGCTGAACTTTTCGACATCATATCGAAGTCCCTGAAACGGAATTACTTTTGCCACATAACCATTCCTTTCCTTCATTTATCATACATAAAGGCTTCCAATTTGGTAAGTATATTCCTATATAATACAACAAAACGCTTTGTAAGTCAAGGTATTTTGCCATGTTTTATGCATTTTTATTGTACTTTTAGAAATACTATAGTTGAGAAAAAATAAGGAGGACTTCCCCATGGGTAAATTTTCTACCGGGCTGGTTGCCGGTGCCATGCTGGGCATCGGCATCATGCTGATGGATAAAAAAACAGTTAAAAAAATGCGGAAAATGACGCACAAAATGCCCTGCTACTTTTCCTGGATGTAAGAAACAGCCCTCGGTGTAACACCGGGGGCTGTTTCTATATCGCTTACCGATTAAACCGCTCTAATCATTTATGTTATAAGCATATATGAAATATCTCTTTGATCACATCGTAGTCCATATCAATATAGCTTTTGACCGTCCTTTGTCTTCCATAGGTGCAAAGCTCTGACAGCTTGTCTATACAGCTTTCATCCAGTCCAAAATCAGCAAGACGCGACGGCATGCCAATTGACCTAAAATATTCTTGCATTTTTTCTATGCCTGACAAGGCCGCCGCTTCATCATCCTCAGAAACACAGTCCCACACACGACGCGCAAATTGTGCAAACCGCGAAATGTTATGCTTATAAATATATTTCGCCCATGCAGGGAAAACCACCGCCAGCCCCGCACCATGCGCTATCTCATCATACTCGCCGCTTAAGGCATGCTCCAACTGGTGTACAGGAAGTGCATTTATCCGTCCGCATCCTGTAAGACCATTATGCGAAACACTCGATGCCCACATCATATTAGCACGCGCGTCATAATCCTCCGGATTTTCCATCAGTGTTCTGCCTGCAGCAATTGTAGCTTTTAAGATGCCTTCTGCAATTCTGTCGGTGAGGTCTGTAGGTTCACAAGGCGTAAAGTAACGCTCCATGGTATGCGCCATAATATCAACCACACCGCAAGCGGTCTGATATTTGGATACAGAATATGTTAGCTCGGGATTCATGATAGCAAATTTGCATCTGTTAACTTCACTGTTAAATCCTCGCTTCATATTGAGTTCCATGTTGGTGATAACCGCAGATGAACTCATCTCGCTTCCCGCTGCCGAGATGGTGAGAATGCATCCAACCGGAAGCGCCTTCTCCACCTCTTCTTTCCCGGTAGGAAAGTCCCACGGGTCACTATCTGTGCACGCACCTGCCGCAGTATATTTTGATGAATCGAGCACACTGCCTCCGCCTACGGCAAGAATCATCTGGACATTGTTCTCCTTTGCAACCTTTACAGCATCACGGACAAAAGAAAGCTTAGGGTTAGGCTCAACGCCGCCCATCTCCACAACATTAATTTGGTTTTCCGCAAGTGATGCCATAACATCATCATAAAGACCTGATTTTTTAATGCTTCCCTGTCCGTATTGAAGCATTATATTGTTATAACCGTACTCTTTTATTATTTTTCCAACATCCTTGTGCTTATCCTTTCCAAAAAACACTTTGGTAGGCGCATAGTAAATAAAATCCTTCATGAATCAGCCTCCTCATAGTATATGTTAACAATAGTATAATCTCCCATATTGGTAAAATTATAATTGCACCATACTGCTTATGGATTTATTCTAACATAAACCATTCCCTTTTTCAATGCCCTGTTCTGCGAAAAAGATGGCAGACACTTTTTGTGTCTGCCATCTTTGATATCGCCTTGATTACGCCTCTTTTTTACACAATTCTTTCGCCATTGCAAGTGCTTCGTCAATATTGAGAGCAAATTTTTCTTCCCCGATTTTATCATAAAATCCTGATTTCTTCATGACAGAAAGCGGTTGACTGTTGACATGTGAAAAAATAACTGAAATTTCATTTTCTGCACAGAATTCATAAACATCCATAAGCGTCTGGAGTGCAGAAACA
>JAZOWR010000348.1:0-3711 GCA_045659345.1 Ructibacterium sp. | reverse complement strand
CTGTCTTTTCAATTATAGATACTTTTTCATATGGCCCAGGGCATTTTTTTCCAGGCGGGATACCTGTGCCTGAGAGATTCCGATTTCTTCAGCAACTTCCATCTGGGTTTTCCCTTCAAAAAACCGAAGTTTTAAGATATGCTGTTCCCGTTCTCCCAGACGCCGCATGGCCTCCATTAAGGATATTTTCTCCAGCCACATCTCATCCTGATTTTTCTCATCCTTAACCTGATCCATTACAAAGACGGCATCAGCACCGTCATGATAGACCGGCTCTTGCAGGGAAACCGGGTCTAAAATGGCATCAAGTGCCAGCGATATATCCTCCTTACTCAGGTTTAATTCTTTTGCTATTTCCTCCATGGATGGCTCTCTGCCCATTCGCGCTGTCACCTGCTCCTTGACTGCCAACGCCTTATACGCCGTATCACGAATAGATCGACTGACGCGGATGGCATTGTTATCCCGCAGGTATCTGCGAATCTCCCCAATAATCATTGGAACTGCATAGGTGGAAAATTTAACCTCATGAGAGGGGTCAAAGTTGTCAAGCGCCTTTATCAGTCCAATACAACCAATCTGGAATAAATCATCTGCACTCTCGCCTCGATTGTGAAATCGCTGAAGTATACTCAACACCAGTCGCAGATTACCATAGATAAATTCTTGTCTTGCCTGCTTGTCCCCTTGCTGTATCCGGACAAACAAGGTCTTTTTTTCTTCTTCGGACAACACAGGTAGCTTGGAGGTATTGACCCCGCAAATCTCAACCTTGTTCAACATGAAACCCCGCTCCTATTCTCTGAAAATTAAGAACCTGGTTTCATTATTTGCATCGCTGGGATTTTTATACTGTCGAAAAAGACAACAAAAAAGCGACCCTAAGGCCGCTTTTCTTTATTTGTAAAATTATTTTTCCAGACCGTAACGCTTTCTGAACTTATCCACTCTACCGCCGGTATCTACCAACTTTTGTTTACCGGTGTAGAAAGGATGACATGCAGAACAAATTTCGATACGGATATCCTCTTTTGTGGAACCGGTCTCGATCACATTGCCGCATGCACATTTGATGGTGGTCTGTTTGTAATCAGGATGAATACCCTCTCTCATTGTGTTTCACCTCTTTCAATATATAAAATCAATTATTTACGAAAATTCACGCTCATATAAACAAGCGTGAATCATTATATCACAACAAATTTAAAAATGCAAGTACTTTTTAAAAAATATCTAAAAAAGTTTAGTCACCCAGGCACACGCTGATACCACGGGCAGTTTGAATCCATGGTCCGTTGTTCTCTACCGCTTTATTTTTACCGATAACATTCTCCAACGACTCATACCCCAGCTCAGAACCATTGAGTGTAACCATATTCCCAAATTTCCCTTGCATCAAAAGTTCTACTGCATAGGTGCCGTAACGGGTGGAAAGGATTCTGTCATTGGCAGTGGGAGATCCGCCTCTTTGTACATGTCCCAGAATCGTTGCACGGCTTTCCAAACCAACCAGTTTTTCCAGTTGTTCTGCAACCACATTGCCAATGCCTCCCAGGCGAATAGGGTCTGGGCTGTCTTCTATCACCTTGGATATCACAACATCCCCGCCAATAGGTTTTGCACCCTCAGAAACCACAACAATTGCAAAATTCTTGCCTCTTGCACGGTTTGCCTTGATAGCCTCTGCTACCTTGTTGATGTCATACGGAATTTCCGGAATCAGTGCAGCATCACAGCCACCGGCAATGGCCGATGCAATCCCGATAAACCCTGCGTATCTGCCCATAACCTCAACGACAATGATACGGCTGTGCGATTCTGCTGTGGTACGCAGACGGTCAATGGATTCCGTCGCAGTAGCAACTGCGGTGTCAAATCCAAATGTAGTATCTGTAGATGCCAGGTCATTGTCAATCGTTTTCGGAACACCGATAACCTTAACTCCCTTTCTTGCAAAATCACGGCCGGATGTCAGGGTTCCATCACCGCCTACAACAACCAACGCATCAATGCCTGCCTCTTTTAAATTTTTTACAGCAACATCAGAAACATCACCGTGTTGTTCTACGCCGTTTTCGTCCACATAATCATAATCAAACAGATTGTCTTTGTTGGAGCTGTAGAGAATGGTCCCGCCTTTGGAAATGGTTCCGGAAATGGTGTGCAAATCCAGCTTGACAAACTGATCGCCCCCCCAATACACGCCTCTGTATCCATGCTGAATACCTACAACCTCTAAGCCATATTTTAAAATTGCAGTTTTGGTAACTGCACGAATCACCGCATTCAGTCCGGGGCAATCACCACCGGCAGTCATAATTCCAATTTTTCTAATTTCGCTCATGCTATTGCCTCCTAGTTTCGTGCTTATATTTTACAGGGACTAAAACCTAACAAAATTTTTAATGAGTATTAAACTTCAACTATTAGTTTACAGTATTTTTCTTAAAACTTCAACCAAAAAGTCAGTTGTTTTTTTGTAACTCCGTTTTTTATGAAAATAGTAAAAATCCGCTTGTAAAACTCACTTTTTTGTGGCCTTTTTGTCTGCTTTATGCTAAAAATTTTATCCTTCCGGCTTTATTCTATCTACTCTCTTTAAAAACTATCCGTCCTTTTGGTTAATCTATTTGATTCTCATTATGGAAAACAGAAATTTTTGGGGAGAATTTGCAAAAATAAGGCTTGATTTCCGTTTCAAAATACTTTATAATGTATCTTGTTAAAATTATGTAAAATATACTTATAAAATATTTACCAAACGAAAGGATGTTTAACATGGAAAAAGAAAAAGTTCTTACCAGAATGACAGATGCCGGTCTGGTCGCTGTTGTTCGCGCAAATTCTGCGGACGAAGCAATCCGGATTGCTGACGCTTGTCTGGAAGGCGGTTGCCCTTCTATCGAATTGACCTTTACCGTACCCGGTGCGCATAAGGTTATCGAGGCACTTGCAAACAAGTATAACAAGGGCGAAATGCTTTTGGGTGCGGGCACTGTTCTTGACAGCGAAACTGCGCGTACTGCAATTTTGTCCGGTGCAAACTATGTGGTTTCTCCCGGTTTTAATCTGGAAGCCGCAAAACTCTGCAACAGATACCGTATTCCTTACATGCCCGGTTGTATGACCATCACCGAGGTTCTGACAGCAATGGAAGCTGGCGCAGATATCGTAAAAATCTTCCCGGCTGACCTGTTTGGTCCTACCATTATCAAGGACATTAAGGGTCCTCTGCCCCACGCAAAAATGATGCCTACCGGCGGCGTTGATGTTGACAATGTTGACCAATGGATCAAAGCCGGCGCTGTTGCAGTCGGTGCAGGTTCTTCCCTGACCAAGGGTGCAAAAACAGGTGACTATGCAGCAATCACTGCTACCGCAAAAGAATTTATTAAGAGAATTAAAGAGGCAAGAGGCCAATAATTTATCTATAATCAAAGGAGTGTTTTTCTATGGCTAAGATTGTAACTATGGGCGAAATTATGCTCAGATTGTCCACACCGGGCAACGAAAAATTTATTCAGGCGGATGAATTTGATGTATGCTACGGCGGCGGCGAAGCAAATGTAGCGGTTTCTTTGGCTAACTATGGTCATGATGCTTCATTTGTTACCAAGGTTCCTGAAAATCCCATCGGCGAGTGTGCGGTTGCTGCACTGAGAAAAATGAATGTGGATACCTCCAACATTGCAAAAGGCGGCGAGCGTCTTG
>JAZOWR010000347.1:0-1466 GCA_045659345.1 Ructibacterium sp. | reverse complement strand
CATATCCTCAGGAAAAGAGAGGCTGTATCCCTTAGGTCGGTCGATTAAGACCTGATGCCCGTCAGCCGTTGCAATTATTTCTTCCTGAATTTTAGGCTGTGTACCCGTTATCTCATGATAGAGTTTTGTCGCCTTATTCTCTGCACGATAGATGAAGTTTTTTGGATCGTGGAAGAAACCCTTGGTCAGCATTACAAAAAGGATAAATCCAAAAACCAGAACTAAAATCCCAGCCAGAATAATACCAATTGCTTTCTTTTTCATTCTGTTCACCTATACAATGCAAGCACCGGATTGCACATCACTAAGGGTAGTTGTTACAGATAGTTTTCCGTCATGCTCTGCAGACAAAATCATGCCGTTGGATTCTAATCCCATCATGGTTCTGGGTGGGAAGTTAGCAATAAACAGAACATTTTTGCCAATCAAATCCTCCGGCTGATAGAATTTGGCAATGCCAGAGAGAATCTGCCGACGCTCACTGCCGACTTCCAGTTCAAAGCGCAGGAGTTTAGAGGATTTAGGAACCTTTTCGCAGACAACAACCTTGCCTACACGGATATCCAGTTTCTCAAAATCCGAAAACTCAACAAAATCCTTATAGGGTTCAATTTCCACCTTAGGCTCTTCCTCTTTCTTGCCAAGCTCTGCCTCCAGTTCTGCCAATTTTTGCTCAGGGTCAAGACGAACAAACAACGGCGTTGCCTGTCCAACCTTTTCACCCGCTTTGGTTGCCCCAAAGTCGCTAAGGCTTTCCCATGAAAGTTCTGTCGCACCGGTCTGCTCTGCAATTGCAGCTGCGGTGTCTGGCATAAATGAGGTTAAAAGCGAAGTAATATACCGAATCGCTTCAATCAGATGATACATGACCGTCTTTAAGGTTTCTTTACCCTCGTCGGTTTTTGCCAAAACCCAAGGCATGGTTTCATCAATATATTTATTGGAGCGATCCACAATCTTCCATATCTGGTCCATGGCATCTGCGACACGAAGCTTATCCATGCAGTCCTTGGTTGCTTTGGCAGATTCCAGACAGGTTGCCTTCAGGCTCTCATCAAACTCTGTAGAAACAGCAGGCGCCGGAATTTCGCCGTCAAAATATTTATTCATCATAGAAACGGTGCGGTTCACCAGATTACCCAAGGTATTAGCCAGGTCAGAGTTAAAACGGCTGATTAAAGTTTCAAAGGTGATGGTTCCGTCCTGGGCAAACGGCATCTCATGCAGGAGATAATACCGCACAGCATCTACACCAAAATTGCGTACCAAATCATCCGCATAGATAACATTGCCAATAGACTTGCTCATCTTGTCCTCGCCGTTAAGCAACCAAGGATGTCCAAAAATCTGCTTGGGAAGAGGTTCACCAAGTGCCATCAAAAAGATAGGCCAGTAAATGGTATGGAATCTTAGGATATCCTTGCCGATAATATGAACATCAGCCGGCCAATAATGGTTATATTGCT
>JAZOWR010000346.1:0-2404 GCA_045659345.1 Ructibacterium sp. | reverse complement strand
CCTTCAAAGATGTCCCATGAGCCATACAGCCATGCCTCTCTCAGCTTCGGAGGTAGTGCCTCAAGCTGTTTGATGTAATCCGGCTGACTCTCCATCAGCACCTTGTTATCTGTCACTAGGGATTGGATGAAGCTGTAGTCATTGGGATCTTCGCCATCCTCATACCGCTTTTCAATGAATATGCGCTTTATGTACTGATGACCCTGACCGCCTGGGTTGCAGGTGTAGTAGACTCTTTTGGGGAAGTCATTGACACCACGAAGACAGGCTGTGATGGTCTTCATCTGATGCTCTGATAGCTGTGTAGCCTCATCCAAGAAGATGACATCGTACTCCACGCCCTGCATTCTGTCCAAATCCTTGTCATTGTCACAGTAAGAGAAGTTAATGGTAGAACCATTGACGAACTTCAGAACCTTGTCCTTATCGTTGTACTTAGCTATACCAAGAAGATCCTTGCGTAGGATGTTGATGTGGTTGTTGATTAACTCAGGATAGGTTCTACGGACTATAAGGATGCGAATGCCGGCAAACCTCAATGCCAGCAGCTTTGCCTTTGTGCGCACAGACCATGACTTTCCACCACCTCTGGCACCGCCAAAGCCAATGTGCTTTGTATCTGCTGTAAGAAACAGCTTCTGCTTTTCAGATGGTGGACTTATGGTTAGTGTTGGCACTTGCAGCCGCCCCTTTCTTTTTAAGAGCCAACCACAAAGGAATAAGTACCAGTCAATACTTTCCAATTCCCTGCGGATTTATAAGCATCTAAACTCTCTTGGCTCTTGCAATAAAACACACAAGTATCTTTTGCATTGTTAAAAGCATTGGTATTACTAAGGACAGGCGGTATTTTCGGCAAGCATACACGATTCAGGTTTGAACAACTATCGAAAGCAGACACCTTAATGCTTTTAACTGTATCTGGTATCTCGACACTTGTAAGCGAATAGCAATGAGCAAACGCATAGTATGCGATATCCTCAATACCGTCTAAATCATCTGCTGTTATTTCAGTAATGCTACCCTCGGCTATCTGTGCGATCTTGCTTATGTTTCTTCCGTGTTTAGGCACGAGTTCAAGAGAGTTCTGTATAGCATCTGCCACCTCATCAGGAACTTCAACGGTATCTCCTGCCCGATAGCTGTATGCTGTGTTATTGATGACTACAATGCATGGATTGCTGCTGGTTGGAATCTGAATAGTCTTCATTTGCTCCACCTGATTCTTTTGTTATTTGCTGTATACATCCAGGCCACCATCAATGGTGACCTTGATTTCTTTGTTACCAGGATCTTCGTCCTCTGCTTCCTTTTGGAGCTTCTTGATCCTTGCTTCCTGCTCACGGAGATCAGCATCAGAGCGAATCATCTGTATTTCCTTAATGTCCTTGAGTACACCTGATAGGTTCTTGATGCTCTGTGTGCTTATTAGAAGCTCTGGATTGCCCTCTACGAGGCTTTTAACTTTGTCGAGAAGTAAGTCAGCCACAGAGATTAACTTGGTTGCCCTGTCCACCTGCTCGTTGCTGATGGTGTCCACAGTTTTTGTCAAAGTTTTGTCCAAGTGCTGTCTTCTTAGTTCTACCCAGTTCTCTTCAGCACCGACATTGCCGATCTGCACACGAGATACGCCATACTTTTGAGCCAACTTACGGTAACTGGTATCCGTGGTTATGTATTCGGTTTTAATCTTTTGCCAGTCAGCCATAAGCCTCCCTCCAATCGTTATACACATAGTGTAGCAATGTTTTTTGCTCAATAGGTAGCCCCCCCTAAACACACTTTTTTTCATAAAAAAAGAGGAGGCCGAAGCCTCCCCTTTATTACTGTTTCTTCTCCACTGCATTTCCTATACGCATCCGTCTCCTGCGAGATCTCTTCTTCTTTACGGTACAACCATCTCCAGGATCACAAGGCCTCATCCTGCCTTTCATGAAGATGTAGTTGCAGGTGCATACATAGTCAGTGCAGCCACCGAAATATACGCAGTCCCGGCAGTTCCTGTTGTCTACCATGCTCATTCTCCTTTCGGCGGCTGTGGTAGCGGCATCCAGTGGGTGACATCATCGGTAATATCACCGTTAAATCCATCGTCAAAACATTCACCGTCATACCACGCTTTTCTAACAGATATTTTGTCTTTGGTAAATCTCCACGCAACTAAACACGCATACCAATTGTGATCATTTGCATTTGCTTCGACCAGTTCCAAATCCGGCAACCTCTCACTCACAGGAATCCACTTCTGCACCGTAACGCCGTTTGCAACAAGGTGGTCGGCTCTTGCATATACGGAGCAACCTCCCCCGACACTTTGATATTCGCAATTGCGGCAAGATACTTCTTTTGGGCATCCTCTGTCAAGCTGGCTCAGCAACTCAATCAGCTTTTCTCTTGTGTTAGG
>JAZOWR010000345.1:0-8173 GCA_045659345.1 Ructibacterium sp. | reverse complement strand
CATTCACCTTTTGATTTGCACAACTTTTCGACATCTTCAAGATATAGAACAAAAGATTTCAAAGCGGCGTATAATTCTTTTGGCGTTTTGCCCCTTGATTCAATCCAAGCATTCAAAAAGATTGTATATTCTTCATTGATTTTGCTGGTGAATGCTTTTGTGTGAGTATGCCAACCCCACGGCAATTCCCCTTCTGGGGTTAAATGTTCTAAATCATCATCGGGTTTTGCTATTCTGTCAAGTGCTTTTAATACATTCTTTTGTGTTGGGTTTTTTAGATTGAATTTTATGAAATCGTACAACCCTTTGCCGGATAACACATCAAAGCTGCCAATCTGTTCTTTTCCATTCTTCTTCATAAAATCAAACAATCCCATACTGCGGTATATCCTTTCACATTATTGATGATGCCACGATTGCCACGCCTTCAACTGCTCTTTCAGGAAGGCAATCTGCTCCTGATATTCCTGCTTGATTATGCGTATATCATTGCGGTGGATTTCGTCAATGGTGCTAATGCGTTCTATTAAGATTTTGTTTTTCGCTTCTACTTCGGTTAGTTTTGATGCCTGCTGTTCAAACTTTTCCATCTGCCGCAGTTCATTTTCCACTTGTTCTGTACAGGCAAATTCATCCGTTGTGCCGCCGATTAAGGCAATCAAGATGTTTCTGATGGTAGAATACTTGCAGTCATCCTCGCCAGCCTTGATGCGGTTTATCGTGCCAATAGGCACTTTGCTTTTGTCTGCAAGCATTTGGTTTGTCCATTCCAAGTGCTTCTGCCTTTTGATACACCATTGCATCAGATCAGAAAACGGAAGAAGCATTAGGTTCGGCACACAACTTTCACCCATGCGATTGCATTTGATACACTTTTCAAACATATTTTTCTCCTATCATTCACTTGTGATAATTCATTTTCAAAAATGATAAACTCTGCGTTAAAGTGATAAAGTAGTATCACTTCTGTGTATTGAAAAATCGCCGCAGGAATGATAGGCTATGTTCGGGGCTTGGAAAAGCCTGCCATTCCTTGTGGTGGTGTGGGGATGCTTGGTTGCCGCCGGACATCCCCACGCCACATCCTAAATGGATTGTGAAAAAATTCTTATTTCCAACAATTTCCGATTGTTTCCGATATTATCAGAATAATATAATACACCTATAGGAACATAAGTTTGCCCCTATGAAAGGAGCTGCCAAAATGAGCGCAATAGACACCTACATCCAAAAGATCACTGAACTGCTAAATCAATGCGATGATGTTGCTTTACTCGACATCATCCACAAATTACTTTTGAAGAGCCAAAGCCATTTGCTTGATGGCTGATTGCTTTTCGGCATCTAATTTCATTAAACATTCCACCAAAGAGAGAAATTCGCTATCGGTACGCATTTTGATAACGGCATCAGTTATGATGTCGTTATTTTTTTCAATCTCTTCACGGTTTGCCTCAAATATGAGTTCGGACGGACGAAGGTCAAGCACATCCGATATTTTTTTGAGGGTTGTGCGCTTAATATTGACAACACGCCCACTTTCGTATTTTGCGATAGCGGATTTTTGAACACCTAATATTTTGCCTAATTCCTCTTGGGTCATTCCCTTTGCCAATCGAGCCGCCTTTATCTTTTCGCCTATATTCATTTTCATCACCTCAATTCGGTATAAACTTCCTCTTTTCTTAATAATACACCCTTGTGTCTAAAAAATCAAATATTTTTTCTCAAATTTCAAAAAAAGTATTGACAGCCACAAAAAAACCTGCTATATTGTGAGTGTCTTAATCAGACACCACAACATCTTGAAAGGGGGTAACTGTATGAACAGAACACTTATGAGAAGCGTAATGGTGTTGCACGGTGATACGAACAAAGACCTTGCGGAGTATCTTGGCATTACGGAACAGAGCGTATCTGCAAAGATTAACGAAACGAATACCGAGTTTAAGCAGGGCGAGATTGCAAAAATCCGTGACCGTTACGGACTTTCGGCAGATCAGATTGAGGCTATTTTTTTTGGCTAAAAAGTGTCTTAAAAAGACACGGAAAAGAAAGGAGAAGCACCATGGCAAAGGAATTTTTGACGGATGAAGCAGTGGAAATCGAGATTGCACGGCTGACAAACACACCCGCTGTAAAACTGGCACGGAGAGAGCAACGGCTGAAATACAAGCGCAGACAACAGTTGTATGTGCTTCGTGCTTTGGAAAAGCGTGGCAAGGAACTTGCCGCCGCCGGAATCACCATTGAAAACATTGATGCAATGATGCTGGAAGCGGAAGGTGATCTGGAATGAACATCATTCACATTATGGCTGATGGCACTGTCAGGGAATCCATTGAAGGTATTGTCATCCAGAATGAGCAGTTCTATCAGGTGGCAAACGGCATCTTGGAGAAGCAGAAAGGCGGTGCGGTGTGAAGAATGGGAAACGCCCAACAAGGGAGCAACGGAAACTGATTGAGCAATGGGGGCTGGATGCCCACGATTGGTTAGTAACCAAAGATACCCCCGAACAGATGGAGATTGTACATAGGCACAGCGACAAGACGGTAAGAGTAATACATAAGGAGAATTGATATGAAATTCTTAAAATGGCTGGACAAGCATTTCTATTTGATTATGGCTGTCCTTGCGGTGGTTGGCTTTATCGGCGGAATGGTGTATGCCCATTATGCTTGCGACAGTTTGGAGAAGCAACACGAAGCGGCGGTTGCGGCTGGCGTGTTTACCATTTACAAAGCGGAAGCGGCGGAACTGGTTGTTGAAGAAGATCAGACCGAAGAAAGCCGACCCTATTTTGATGTTCCACTGTCGGAAGATTTGCAGAATTATATTTTCTATCTTTGCGAGGACAACGGCATTGACCCCGCAATCATCGTGGCAATGTGCTTCCGTGAATCCACCTATAACGCAAACAAAATCGGGGACGATGGACAAGCCTTCGGGCTGATGCAGATTCATCCACGCTGGCACTATGAACGGATGGTAAGCCTGAACTGCACTGACCTTCTTGACCCGTACCAAAATGTGACGGTTGGCATTGACTATCTTTGTGAACTGTTGAACAGATATGACGGCGATATGGCAAAGGCTTTGGTTGCTTACAATCAAGGCAGTTTCAAAGGCACGGTGACACAGTACGCAAAAGATGTGATGGAAAAGGCGGGTGATCTGACAGCATGAAAGTTTTAGTTGCTTGCGAAGAAAGCCAAGCGGTATGCAAGGCATTTCGAGAAAAAGGACACGAAGCCTATTCGTGCGACATTATAGAATGCTCCGGCGGTCACCCCGAATGGCATATACGATGGGATGCAACGGCGATAGTCAACGGCGATTGTTCTTTTGTGACTTGTGACGGTTCACTCCATAAAATTGTCGGCAAATGGGATTTAATAATTGCACACCCACCTTGCACTTACCTTTCCAACGCCGGAGCGAGATTTTTATATCCACAGGGAGTGCTCAATGAAGAAAGATTGCAAAAAGGGCTGGAAGCAAAAGAACTTTTTATGGCTCTTTATAATGCGGATTGCGAAAAGGTTTGCGTTGAAAACCCAATCCCGTCAAAGGTGTACGGATTGCCCCCTTATTCTCAAACGGTGCAGCCATACGAACACGGACACCCGGTACAGAAAAAAACTTGCTTTTGGCTCAAAGGGCTTCCGCTTTTAACGCCGACAAATATTGTGGAAGACAGACAAAGCACCAAAATAGCTGGGAACTGGTTTAACAAAGGCGGTAAAGAAAGGCAAAAAAACAGAGCAAAGACCTTCCCCGGTATAGCAAAGGCAATGGCAGAACAGTGGGGTGATTGCGAATGAAAATAGGGATAATTGATGCTGATTTGATTGGACGGAAAAAACACAGATTCCCAAATTTGGCTTGTATGAAAATTTCATCATATTACAAACAACAAGGTCACGATGTTGAACTTTTAACTTCCTATGATGATATTGAAACTTGCGACAAGGTTTTTGTTTCAAAGGTTTTCACAGATACACCGATTCCTGACGGAATATTAAATTTGTCTTGGGTTGAATACGGCGGTACAGGTTTCTTTTATGATAAGGCCCCCCCTTTGAAGCCCGAACTTGAACACTGCAAACCTGATTATCATTTGTATGATGATTTTGTCAATGAACTGTTAGAAAGTGGGGTAAAGCCCGGAAGTCTTAAATACTATACAGATGCTTCAATTGGTTTCACAACAAGAGGTTGCATCAGAGGTTGTTCTTTCTGTGTCAATAAGAATTATAGGCAGTGTTTACGCCATAGCCCAGTCAGTGAGTTTTTAGATGAAGACAGAAAGTTCATTGTGCTATTAGATGACAACATTCTTTCTTGTAAGGAATGGAAACAGATTTTTGAAGAGCTGAATGCAACGGGCAAAAGGTTTCAATATCGTCAAGGTATGGACGAACGGTTGTTGACAGATGAAAAATGCGAAGTGATTTTTAATTCAAATTGGTTCGGTGATTTCATCTTCGCCTTTGACAACATCAAAGACAGAAGGATAGTTGAAAAGAAGTTAAAGTTAATAAGGCAACACACACATAAAATACCGATGTTTTATTGTTTTTGTGCTTATAACCACGATTACCCAGACAATTACCCTGCTGATTTTTGGGCGAAAGATATTGAAGACTTATTTGAAAGAATCAGTATTTTGATGAACTATCAGGCTTTACCTTACATAATGCGATACAAAGACTATGAGGTTTCTCCATATAAAGGAATGTATATCACAATAGCCCGCTGGTGCAATCAGCCTTCATTTATTAAGAAAAAATCGTTCAGGGAGTTTTGCGAAGCCAACGGCGCAAAGTCAAGCGCAATGAGATATTTGCGTGAGTTTGAGAGTGATCACCCGGAAATCGCAAAAAAATATTTTGCTATGAAATGGAATTGCGAAAGAGGGATTGAAAATGTTTTACTCTGATGACCCCGTTGCGGACTACGCCCGCTATTGTGAGGAACAGGAACGGCAGATGGCAAAGCTGCCCGTGTGCGATTGTTGCGGAAACCGCATCACCGATGAAACCTATTATGACATTCACGGCGAAATCCTATGCGAAGAATGCCTGACTGACAAATACAGAAAGTGGGTGGATGACTATGATTAAAAAAGTATCTACAAAAAACCATCAAGAATGGTTGGAATTAAGAAGCCACTATTTGGGCGGCAGTGATGCGGCGGCTGTGGTTGGTATGAACCACTTTTCCAGCCCCTATGCTCTGTGGGCAGAAAAAACGGGCAGAACACCCGGCTTTGAAGGCAACCTTGCAACGGAAGTCGGCACATTCCTTGAAGAATTCGTTGCACAGAAATTCGCACAGGAAACGGGCAAGAAAGTCAGAAAGTGCAACCACAGTTTTCTGAATAGTCAGTATCATTTTGCCATTGCGAATATTGACCGGGAAATTGTGGGCGAGGATGCCGGACTTGAAATCAAGACTACCGACAGTTTGAACCTGAAGCGGTTTAAGAATGGCGAATACCCGGCGAACTACTATTGCCAGTGTGTACATTATATGGCTGTCACGGGCAAGAAGCGGTGGTATTTGGCTGTCCTGATTGGCAACAAGGATTTCCGCTGGTTCACTATCGAGCGTGACGAAGCCGAAGTTGCCGCCCTGATGACCGCAGAAGCCGATTTTTGGGAGTATGTGAAGAACAACACGCCGCCGCCCGTTGACGGCTTCAAAGCCACTACGGATGCCGTGAACAGCATCTATGCGGACAGCAATGACAGTGTTGTTGACCTGTACGGGCATCGATCTGACCTGTCCCAATACATAGCACTGAACCAGCAAATCAAGGAATTGGAAAAGATGCGTGATGAAGCTGCCAACCGTGTCAAACAGTTTGTTGGTGAATCGGGCGGCGGTGAATGTGACGGGTTCAAGGTGTCTTGGAAACCCCAGACCCGAAAAACATTTGATGTCAAACGGTTTTCAAAGGAAAACCCGAATGTTGACTTGTCACCGTACTACACGGAAACAAGAACAAGGGTGTTCCGTGTCCAAGAAGTCAAAGAGGTGTGATATGCCAGCAATTATTGATTTAACTGGAAAACGATTTGGGCGGCTGACCGTCATTGAAAAATCGGAAAGCAAAAATGGTTTTGCTTCGTGGCTATGTGAATGTGATTGCGGCGAAAAATGCGTTGTGTGCGGGCGAGCATTAAGAATCGGAAAAACAAAAAGTTGTGGTTGCTTGCGAAGAGAAACTACGGCAAAAACACGCAAAAAGCACGGTAAAAAGAATTCTCGTCTTTACCGAATCTGGACTGCTATGAAAGCCAGATGCACTAATCCGCAAAACAAAAGATATATCCATTATGGCGGGCGTGGAATCAAAGTGTGTTCCGAATGGATGAACAGTTTTGAGGCCTTCTATGAATGGGCAATGGAGAACGGCTATAAGCCGGATGCGAAGCGTGGAGAATGCACCATTGATCGCATCAACAATGATGGTGATTACTGCCCCGCAAATTGCCGATGGGCAACAACGGCGGAGCAGAATCAAAATAAACGAGTGCCTAACGGCATGAAAATAAATTAAAAAAAGGAGAAATGAACCATGGCAAACAAAATCCAAAACCAACTGGCACAGCAAGCCCCCGAACAGCGGTCTATGCAGACCTACATCAAGAGTATGGAAGGCGAAATCAAAAAGGCGTTGCCTTCCGTCATCACCCCGGAGAGGTTCACCCGCATTGTGCTTTCCGCAATTTCCGTGAATCCCAAATTGGGGCAGTGTACCCCCACAAGTTTTCTGGGCGCAATGATGACCAGCGCACAACTTGGCTTGGAAGTCAACACACCTTTGGGTCAGGCTTATGTTCTGCCCTATCAGAACAAAGGCGTTCTGGAAGCGCAATTTCAGTTGGGCTATAAGGGTCTGATTGACCTTGCCTATCGTTCCGGCGAAGTGGAAGTCATTCAGGCACATGTTGTCTATGAAAATGATGACTTTGAATGCGAATACGGTCTGAACCCGAAGCTGACCCACACCCCCGCAGACAGCAACCGTGGCGAACCCGTCAAGGTGTATGCGGTATTTAAGACCAAAAGCGGCGGCTTTGGCTTTGAGGTCATGAGCATGGACGATGTGCGGCAACACGCCGCCAAATACAGCAAGGCATACGGAAGCGCATTTTCCCCGTGGAAGACCAATTTTGAGGAAATGGCGAAAAAGACCGTGCTGAAGCGGGTCTTGAAATATGCCCCGCTGAAGTCTGATTTTGTCCGTGCCGCCGCACAGGATGAGGTCATCAAAAAAGACCTGTCCGCTGATATGTATGATGTTCCCAGCGAAACCATCATCATTTCCGATGCTATTGAAATTGACGGCGAAACCGGGGAAGTCATTGAAGGGGGCGAAACGGCATGATTACACCGGGCGTGATTATTACACTAATTATCTGTGTAACAGTTTTGGCAATCTGCATCATCAAATAAGAAGAAATAAAAAGCAAAAGGGATGCCCTGTCGGTAGGTGGATAGACCGTCAGAAAGGATTTAACTATGTTAGGCAAGAAAGTGATTATCCGAGCAGATCGGGCTGGCGTTTTCTTCGGAACTCTGAAAAACAAAAACGGAAACGAAGTGACCCTTTTGAATGTTCGCCGCATTTGGTGTTGGGACGGTGCGGCAAGCCTGTCGCAGTTGGCTGTTGACGGAACTTCCAGCCCCAGAGGTTGCAAGTTCACGGTTACTGTGCCGGAAATGCTTGTTTGTGGCGTGATTGAGATTATCCCTTGCACCGACAAAGCAATCAAATCTATTGAGGGTGTTGCTGAATGGAGAATGTAAAAAAGTTTTAAATGCTTGAAGTTGGCTCTGGCTATGGCTCTGGCTATGGCTCTGGCTATGGCTATGGCGATGGCGATGGCTATGGCTCTGGCTATGGCTCTGGCGATGGCTATGGCTCTGGCTATGGCTCTGGCTCTGGCTATGGCGATGGCGATGGCTCTGGCTATGGCTCTGGCTATGGCGATGGCGATGGCTATGGCTCTGGCTATGGCTCTGGCGATGGCTATGGCTCTGGCTCTGGCTATGGCTCTGGCTATGGCTCTGGCTATGGCATTTCAAAGTTCAATGGTCAAGCAGTGTATCAAATAGACGGTGTTGCAACCATTATCAAACAGGTCAGGGGCAATGT
>JAZOWR010000344.1:0-11133 GCA_045659345.1 Ructibacterium sp. | reverse complement strand
GGGAACCCGGCCCTCGACGCCTTCCGGCACCAGTTTCTTGGCACCTGCCTGGAAGTATCTGTCCTTACTGCCATTGTTCATCGCAGCAAGAGATCCCATGCCACGGTAAACCTTAAACTGACGGCCCTGATAAATCTCGCTGTCTCCGGGGCTTTCTTCGCAGCCGGCGAAGATGCTTCCCATCATAATCACATCGGCGCCTGCGGCAATGGCTTTCACCAAATCACCGGAGTATTTGATACCGCCGTCTGCAATGACCGGAATATCGTATTTTGCAGCAACCTCTGCGACATCGCAAATTGCGGTGATCTGGGGAACTCCGATACCGGCAATCACACGGGTGGTACAAATAGAACCGGGACCAATGCCGACCTTTACCGCATCGGCACCTGCTTTTATTAGGAACTCTGCCGCCTCAGCGGTAGCAATGTTACCGGCAACAACCTGCAGGTCGGGATATGCGTCTTTGATCATTCTTAGACATGTAGCAATGTTCTGGGAATGTCCGTGTGCGGAATCAAGAACCACAACATCCACCTTTGCCTGAATCAGCTTTTCGGTACGCTCCAGCACATCTGCAGTTACACCCAGTGCACCGCCTACCAAAAGTCTGCCGTTATCGTCGCGCGCAGAGTTGGGGTACTGGATTGCTTTTTCAATATCCTTAATGGTGATAAGACCTTTAAGATGACCGCTCTCGTCCACAATGGGGAGCTTTTCGATCTTGTTTTTACAAAGAATCTTCTTGGCATCGTCCAGCGTAGTGCCAACAGGAGCTGTAATCAGGTTCTCCTTGGTCATACACTCCGAAATCCGCTTGGAATAATCGGTTTCAAACTTCAAATCCCGATTGGTCAGGATACCGACCAGCTTTTCGCCTTCGGTAATCGGCACACCGGAGATTTTATATTTTGCCATCAGTTCTTCCGCATCATTTAGGGTATGGTTGGGGGAAAGGGAGAAGGGATCAACAATGACACCGTGCTCACTCCGCTTTACCTTGTCAACCTCTGCGGCCTGTTCCTCAATGCTCATATTCTTATGAATAATGCCGATACCGCCTTCTCTGGCAATGGCGATTGCCATATTGGACTCGGTAACCGTATCCATTGCGGCACTCATCATGGGAATGTTCAGTCTAATTTTGTTGGTCAAACGAGTAGATAAGTCAGCCTGATTAGGCACAAAATTGGATTCCTGCGGAATCAGCAGTACATCATCAAAAGTCAAACCCTCTTTGGTAAATTTGTCAGTGTACAAACCCCAACACATCCTTTCTCTGTTTTGAATATAAAAAATTGCCCTGCGAAAGGGACCTTGTCTATTCTTTTGTTTTCTTATTGTACCACATCGACGCGGGTTTCGTCAACTGTTTTTTGTCGAAAGAAAAGGAAGGAGGGAGAACCGTCCCCTATCCTCCTCAAAAGAAAAAGGAGGACGGAGAACCGTCCCCTGTCCTCCTGGGTTTGTTATGGTTTTACATAGGCATAAATTCCGTCATAGATTGCCTGTGCCACTGCCCGCTGCCATGCAGGACTGTTTAGGTTTAACGCCTCAGTGGGGTTGGTCAGGTACCCAAGCTCTAACAGCGTCGCCGGCATATTGGTTCTTCGAAGCACTGCAAAATTTGCCTGCCGGACTCCGTTATTCTTAGATCCGAGACGGGCAACCACCGAATTCACGATGGATTGGGCAAGCGCCTCAGCAGGACCGCCCAATCGATAGACATATGCCTCGAATCCGTTTGCAGCAGGGTTGGGCGAGCTGTTGGTGTGGATGCTGACAAAGTAATTTGCACCCCACCTGTTTGCCATAGCCGCACGGTTTCTCAGGTCGGCATTTTTATTAGAGAGAACATTTTCATCTCTTGTGGTGCGGTACTGCATGACCTCGTATCCTCCCTGGCGAAGAAGCCGGGCAAGCTCATTTGCCACATTAAGGTTGACCGCCTGCTCTGTGACACCATTGCCCACGGCGCCGGGATCGGGTCCACCGTGACCGGCATCTACAAAGATTTTAGTAGCCATCTGCTATCACCTCCTTCGTTTCAGTATATGAACCGACTTTCGTTTCGGTGTTTTTTGAAAAATTCTTATCTAACTTTAAATCTGCCGTAACTGTCTTGTAATACAAATATGATATAATCAAAAAAAATAGTTGCACCCAGGGATGTTTCATGATAAGATAAAAGTAGTATATAATTTGGAGGCAGTAACAGATGGAAAAAATGGTTATCTTAGGAGGGGCGAAGCTGGAAGGCTCTGTAGAAATCAGTGGCGCAAAAAACTCGGCTGTTGCCATCCTTGTTGCCGCAATTATGGTCAAAGGGAAATGCCATATCGAGAATGTGCCTCATGTCAGCGATGTTGAAGTTTTGATTGACATTATTAACTGTTTGGGTGGCGATGCTGTCCTGACCGATGACGGCGTTGCTATGCTTGACTGCACCAATGTTAACACCTTTGAGGCAACCTATGAGCAGGTTGCCCGGATTCGAGCCTCCTCTTACCTGATGGGAGCCTTGCTTGGCAGATTTGGCAAGGCAAGAGTTGCTCTTCCCGGCGGCTGTGACTTTGGGATTCGCCCCATTGACTTGCATCTAAAGGGCTTTCAGGCATTAGGCGCAACCTATGATGTAGAACACGGTATGGTAGAACTGACAGCTTCGCACCTGACCGGCAACAACATCTATCTGGACACCGTTTCGGTAGGTGCAACCATCAACATTATGCTGGCGGCATCTCTTTCTGAAGGTCTTACCGTAATTGATAACGCTGCCAAAGAACCCCACATTGTAGATGTTGCAAACTTTTTAAACTGTATGGGTGCTGACATCAAAGGCGCCGGTACGGATGTGATTAAAATTCGAGGCGTGAAAGAGCTCCATGGCGGCAGCTTCAGCGTGATTCCTGTCCAGATTGAGGCAGGCACCTTTATGGTTGCCGCAGCCGCAACCCGTGGCAATGTTTTGGTCACCAATATTATCCCTGAACATATGGAGGCACTGTCTGCCAAACTGGAAGAAATCGGGATTGGCATCGAAAAATACGACGAAGCAATCCGTGTATTTGTTGAGGAAGATACTTTTAAAGCAACCAACATTCGAACCCAACCCCACCCGGGATTTCCTACCGATTTGCAGCCCCAGATTCTGACCCTGCTTAGCATTGCGTCTGGCGTCAGCGTTGTTACCGAAAATGTATGGGACAACCGTTTTAAATATGTGGGCGAACTAAATCGGATGGGCGCCAATGTTTCGGTTGACGGCAAGGTGGCAACGGTAGAGGGTTGTCCCTACCTAACCGGTGCTCCCGTTTGTGCCACCGACCTGCGTGCAGGTGCAGCCTTGGTTATTGCCGGTCTGGTTGCCCGTGGTGTAACCGAAATCTATAACCTGAAATATATCGACCGCGGCAATGAGAACTTTGAACAGAAGCTCCGTAATCTGGGCGCCCAAATTACCCGCCGCGCAGCAACCGGCAGCGAATCGGTAGCATACAGCATCGGCTAGAAAGGGAAACCGTCATGAATTTGTGTTCCATCCGCTCATCCAGCAAGGGCAATGCGATTCTTGTTTATACCGAAACCACACGGCTTTTGGTTGACTGTGGCATTAGCGGAAAACTGGCAGAAGAGGGCATGAACCAATTGGGAATTGCGCCAAAATCCCTGCAAGGAATTTTGGTTACCCACGAACATCAGGATCACATTGGCGGTGTAGGTGTGATGTCACGCCGGTATGGACTGCCGGTATATGCAAACCAAAAAACCTGGGCAGCAATGGATTCTGCCCTTGGTAAGCTTGCGGAGAACAACCGTTGTATTTTTGAGAACGAAACCGCCTTTACCATTGGCGATATTACCGTAACCCCCTTTGCGATTCCGCACGATGCGGCAGACCCTGTCGGTTACAGCTTTACTGCACACGGAAAAAAGGTTTCGGTCGCCACCGACATCGGTGTGCTGGAGGAATCGATTTTTCGTGCAGTGAAAGGCAGCGGCGCCATTCTTCTGGAAGCCAACCATGACCGCAACCTACTGGATATGGGAAGTTATCCCCTGCGGCTCAAACAACGGATTTTGAGTGAAAAAGGTCATCTCTCTAACGAGGATGCCGGCTATGCGGCAAAATTTCTCTGCAAGATGGGAACCTGCCAGATTATGCTGGGGCACTTAAGTGCAGAAAACAATTATCCGTTATTGGCAGAGGAAACCGTGGCGGGCATTTTAAAGGAATCTGGCATTGAACCGGGACGAGACTTGACATTGACCATTGCGCCCCGTGACCGAGTCAGCTCCGTTATGGCAGTGTAGAATCCAAGGGTTAGCCCTTGGATTTTATTGTTTTTGGGCGGGAATACAAAAAGTCTTTATAAAAAGGACTCTGATAACAATGAAACTGGGTTTGATTGATTTAGGCTCTAATTCAGCAAGAATGTATCTGGTATCGCTCAGTGGCGGCAGATACGAAATTCTTGCACGCCGGCGGGTAATGCCCCGCCTGAGCGAGGGAATGGGAGAAGACCGCATTTTACAAGAAAACGCCATAGAGCGCACCATACAGACACTTCAGGCATTTGGCAAGGAGATGAAATCAGAGGACGCCTATCCCTTTGCCATAGCCACGGCTGCTGTACGCCATGCCGCAAACAAGACAGAGTTTATCTCCCGCGTGCGACGGGATACCGGCTTTGACTTGATGGTTCTATCCGGTCAAACCGAGGCGCAATTTGACTTTCTCGGCGTAATGGCAGGTCTTTCCGGCATAAGCGATGGCTTGATTTGCGACACCGGAGGCGGAAGCACCGAGTTAATTCTGGCGAAAGACGGAAGAATGCAGGCAAAAACCAGTCTTCCCTTTGGGGCAATGACCCTGACCGACGCCTATGGCACAGATCTGCTTGCCGGAAAATCTTATTTGCTTCAACACTTTGCTCAAATCTCTTTTCTCTCCGAGGCAAAAGGTCTGCCGCTTTTGGGAATCGGCGGCAGCGTCTGTGCTTTTGGGCATCTCGAGCGGAGAGATAAAAACATTCACGGCTACAGCATTTCCCGTGGGCGTTGCCGGGAGCTGTTCGATACTCTCTTGCCGCTGACGCCGGAGCAACGAATCGGACTGGGGATCGAACCCGGCAGAGCAGATACCATTTGTGCCGGCTTTTTTCCAAGCCTTTTGCTGATGGAGGATCTTTCACTCCCCCACATCACCCTATGCACCTCCGGTTTGCGAGAAGGCATTTTGGCAGAACTTACAAAAGACAACCCTGAAACTTATGCAAAAAATCCGGAACTGTTTCTGGAAAAGTATGTCTAAATAAAAAGAACCCAAACACAAAGGAGGAAGTATGATGAAAAAGCTATTGTCTGTATTCCTTGCGGTTTTGCTGCTTGTTTCCCTGATGCCGGCCGTATCTGCGGCAGATAACGAGGGACTTTCGGCTGCCATTCTAAAAGCCAAGGATAAAATTGCCGTTACGGAAGAATACACCGGCTTTGACAGCAGTTTCAACACTGACGAAACCGGAAACACCGTCTATCATCTGTACTGGTATACCGAAGACGAGGCGGCTTTCCAAAGTTTTACCGCAGAAATCAATGACCGCGGCGACTTTTTGCAATACCGAAACTCCTCTGCCAATCCGGATTCCAACGAGATTCATTTTGCCTATCTGACCGGCCCCCAGATGAAGGAGGCGGCGCGCAACTGGCTGGGATGGATGAATCCGGGCTGGCTTTTGGAACTGCCTGATGAAAAAACGGAGTGTCCGGAGTGGGGCGACCCTCGACATCATGTGACCGCTGTGATATTCCGGCGTCAGGTCGATGGTATGGACTACTGTGGTGATTATGTCCGTGTTTCGGTGAATAACCTAACAGGCATGATTATTTCTATGTATGCCAACTGGACCTACGAAACCCCTGCATATTCTGCCTCCGACGCCATCAGCCAAGAGGATGCCGGCGTTGCGTTTTTAAACCAAAGTCCGATGCAGCTTTCCTATCAGCTGCAGGGCGAGAACCATGCCATCCCGGTTTATACTCCCAAGGATTCCTATTTAAAACTAAACGCCAGAACTGGCGAAGAATGGATTCCTTATGATCCCTATCGCGGAGAGTTGGGAAGTGCCGGCGGTGTGATGAACGACGCTGTCTCCGAAGAGAGTGCTGCCGAATCAGAAAAATTGTTTAGCGAAAGCGAACGGAAGAATCTGGAGCAGGTTGAGGGCTTGCTGAGTGAAGATGCCTTGAAAAAGCAGGCAGAATCCTTAGTCCATACCGGTCTTTCCGATGCCAAATTCCTCTCACTTGTCTATCAGGGATACAAAGAAGCAGAAGTTACTTATTACAATGCCGCTCTTTCCTACCTGACAACAGGCGAAGTAGAAATCCGTCATACCGTAGAGTTTGATGCCCAAACCGGTGAATTGCTTTCCTACCAAAGCTATCCCCGCAACTGGGACGAGGGCGAGGGCAAGGTTTCTGTTTTAGATGCCCAAAAGACCGCCGATGCGTTCCTCTCTGCCTATGCAGGCGAGGAATTCAAAAAAACCTCCCCCGAGGAGCTGTCCGAAGACAGCCGCACCGACCTGAGCCTTGCCTATATTCGGGAGGAAAACGGGATTCCCTATTACGGAAATCGACTTTCTGTCACGGTAGACAAACACACCGGCCGGATTCAGTCTTTTTATAAAAACTGGGACGAGGATTTAACATTTGCACCGGCAGACCATCTGCTCTCGCCGGAGGAGGCTGGCAGAGCACTCCTTGACAAGACCGGAGGCATGGTCCTCTCTTACGCAAAGGCGCAGGACGGAGATAGCCTAGCCCCTTCCATCGACCTGATGTATGCGCTAAATTCTTCCATGCCAACCCGCATTGACGCCAAAACAGGTCAGTTGCTTGACTATAACAGCAACCCGTATACTTCTGAACCCAACACCCTTCGTCTGCCTGAGGATTTAGAGGGACATTACGCCAAAGACCAAATCCTTGCGCTGTTCCAAAGCGGGATGCTCACCTTACAAAAAGAAGAGACCGCCTTCCGTCCCAATGATACAACTACCCGTCAGGAAATGCTTGCCTTTGTTTGCGGACTTAAGTTTGGTTACATTCCTTACGATACCGCATTTGCATCTCTGGCACGGATGGCAGACCGCCACGATCTTGTTTATACCGACCCCAATGCTCCAATTTCCAGAGAAGAGGCGATCTCTTATATCATCCAGGCATTGGGCTATCAGGAACTTGCTGAGCTTTCCGGCATCTATGTAACCGGGTTTCAGGACCAGGGAGCTGTCTCTCCCGATAAGCTGGGGTATCTGGCACTTGCGCAGGGACTTTCTATCGTTCGCGGCGACGAGAACAACTGCTTTAACCCCAAAGATTCTCTGACCCGCTGCGATGCCGCTATCATGATTTATAACTACCTCAACCGCTAACCGCACAACAAAAGAGGAGGGGGGGCGGTTCTCCCTCCTCCTCAAAGCAATACCTATTCTCCCCGTATACCGGGGTCTTTTTTTTGGAAAAGAGGAAGGAGGACGGAGAACCGTCCCCCCTCCTCTTTTTAGATTATGAATCGAGGATAGGTTTGGATTTTGGTTTCTGCAAGAGGATTATACACCGCCGGTTTTGGTGTTACCGCTTCTCTGGGAGCGATGGGGTCGCTCATTAGAAAATACTTCATGGCATCATAAAGATGATCCTCCTGGCGGGTATCTACATCCTCCGGTTGTACCGAGTCATACCGAAGCTGGGGCAGGGTGCGAATCATATGCTTGCAGGTATCAAATACATAGAGCATGGGAAGGCCCTCGTTGTCAAAAGCAAGGCGGTAGTGCACCTGCATTTTTCCTGCCAAACGGTTGTTCTTTCCTTTTTCAAAATACACACCCTCCCGCTCCATCATTTCGGCAATGCTTCCCTCAGCAGAGCCGGTTGCATTCCAGATTGCAGGATCTGCATAGCCACATACCGTCCGATCCGGCTCCTCGTTTTCCTCAATCTCGCGAATCGCCCTGGCAATCTTCTGGGCTGTCCATCGAACCCCTGTATCCGGCGTACCGGTACAGCCGTAAAGCTCTCGGTAATTATAGGCTCTGCCATCCTCGTCCACAGCAAACCACGAAACCGCAAACGGCTTGGTATAGCCAAAGTCAAAGGTTCGAAACCGTCGCCAATTTTTAGGAATCGCAAAAGGAGCAATTACATGACTCCATCTGCGGCTTTGATAACCACGGGGATTGTTTCGCCATTCAGCGAACACCTGTCCGTCAAAGATATCCCACTCCCCGTAGAGGAGTGCCTTTTTTTCTGCCTCAGGCAAAAGCTCCAGCCTCTTTTGATATCCCTTGTCTGCCGCCATTAAAAACACATTATCCTGGACAAAGGACGGAATAAACACCCGCCGCATTCCGGTCTCTGGGTCACTTGCCACCTGATTGGGCTCTATGCCGTCAATAAACCGCCGCTTTACCCAACTGTGCCCAATGCCCCCCGGATTTGTACTGGATTTCATCTGTTTGGGGTAATGATTGACCCCGCGAATCCGAGAGAGCAAATAGGTGTACTGCGCCTCGGTGAAGTGGGTGAGTTCGTCAAACCGAACCACATCGTATTCTGCCCCCTGATACCGAAGCACATCCTTCTCGGTTGCCAGATATCCAAACTCGATCAGAGATTGGTTTTGAAACTCCCATGTATGGCTTGCCGCCTTGTATCTGGCAATCTTTGTAGGATAAAACTGCAAAGATGTAAATATAATGGAATGTTCCAGCTCCGGAAAGGTCCGGCGCAGAATCAATTGTCGGCTTTTGGGATACTTTAGGGCATACACCAACGCATCTGCGACCTGTCCATAAGACTTGCCACCCCCTGCCGCGCCGCCAAACAGCACCTCATCGGCATCGGCGTCCATAAACCGCTTTTGGGTATGGGTGAGATTCAAAACCAGATCAGCCATCGCCTTCCACCACCCGAATTTCTACAGAAAAGGTTGTTGGCATCGACTCTTTTTCCGTATTCTCATCCTCCTGAAGAGCAATCAGCTCTTTGGCTGCCGAAAGCTCCACTCTCTCATTCCCGCAATGCAGAAGTTCTTTCAGCTTTTCAACAGCGTCAATATTCTCCGGAATAGCCATGCATGTCCACCTCCTGGCCTACCAGTTTTTCTATGGCACGATCGTGAATTCGAATCGCCTGCCGCCGGCTGTAATAAATATGAAACTCCATGGCATCCCACATCAATCTTCGTATGTAGCGGGCGGTCAAAACCGCCTTTTCATCCGGGTCCAGGGTATCGAGCACCCGCTCAATATCCGCTGCCAGAAACTTCATCTTCTCTTGCAATCGTGCAATCTGCGCCTGATAATATTCCTCATGCTTTTTTCCGGCATCGCCCAGATAGCGGCTATCCCGCATCAGGTCCGCATAAAACATGGATTTCATCTCCAAATCCTTTTTTAAAAGTGCCAATCCCCTAAGCCAGGTCTTGACCTCCTTAGCTGTGGTAAACTTCATTGCTTAACCCCTTTCTTTTGTAACATTTAGTCCATTCTGCCTATCTCGTAGTATTCATGGCAACAGGACAGGTCGCAGAATAACCCGTCAGCGCTCTGTGTCAGTTCCGGCATATCGTCATACAATGCCTCGCCGCAGTAAAGACAGGTTCCGGTCCTTCTGGGCATGGCATTCGGGTTAAGGTTGCCGAACCGTTCCATTTTTATAACATCAGGATGTGTCATGGTCGCTCCTTTCTCCACAACCAGTCACCGCTTTGACACTCCAACGATTTAAATGGTATGTCTTTATTATACAACAAATATATCGTTTGTCAAGAAAAAAATAACGACATTTTTGTTTTTAATATTGCAAAATATCAAAGGATATGGTAAAATATTTGTCAACGAGGTGATTTATGTGGCGAATATTATGATTAGCAAAAAATTAAAAGAGGCACGAAAGGCGGCGGGTTTTACCCAAAAAGAAGTTTACGAATGGTTGGGCATTGGTCAATCCACCTTTAGCGCCTGGGAAACAGGACAGGGCGAGCCGTCTGTGGAAGTATTTTTGAACTTATGCCAAAAATATGATATTAAAAATATTGCAGAGTATTTTCTGCCTAACCCCATTACCGGACAGACAGAGGAGCAGCTGGAGCCTGCGTTTATCCGCAAGATGCTCTCTTTGTCCAAACGAAGTCAGGATGCCGTGCGGAACTGTCTGGAATTTGAGTACCGTAACAGCCCGCTCAAGCTTCACCATTCCGGGCGGCGGCTGCGGCGGATTCCTTTGTATACGCAGGTGGCTACTGCCGGCTTTGGCAATTATCTGGATGATCAGGACGCCCAGATTCGGGAGCTGGAAGCGCCGGAGGAGGCAACCTTTGCGATTCGTATTTCCGGCGAAAGCATGGAACCGCTGATTCATGACGGAGACATTGTTTTTGTTCACCGACAGATGGAGATTGCCTCCGGTGAGATTGGAATTTTCTCCTATAACGGCGAAAGCTTTTGCAAGGTCTGGGACAACCGCACCGGCATTCCAAAACTGGTTTCGCTGAACAAAAACTATTCGCCTATTCTTTTAAAACCGTCGGACAGACTGGTTACCCATGGCAAGGTACTCCTCTGAGCCAATCCCTTCCAACAGCTTTTCCTTGCCGTCTAAGTACATATTCTCCAGCAGGAGCTTGGCAGAAGGCGCCAAATCCGGCCGGAACACCCCTAACTTCCACAACTCGGTCATCGTTTGGTTTTGCGCTACACGGTTGTAGGGGTTATTTTTTTCTGCACTGACTGCCACATCAAATTCGGCGGGGTTTTGGGTGGGGTTTTCCCGCCATTCCCGGTTGGAAAAGGTCAGGTATTCCCGTTTTCCGTCTATGGTGTCCACACGATAGGCATGAGGCTCGTCATAGAATTGACGCATCAGCTCAATACAGAGGTAGATAATCTCCTTAAAGGCGTTGTAGCCCTCGGCAATCATGTCGCGGCTCATTTTTTCGCCTGCCTGCTGGAGTGCAACAATCGCAGAATAAGCGGTAACACCACCGGTGCTCTGTCCCTGCTGAAAGTCCCGGTTGCCGGCAACCTCTTTCAGCTCCTCAATCTTATTCTGACGATGCTGAATGAT
>JAZOWR010000343.1:0-2023 GCA_045659345.1 Ructibacterium sp. | reverse complement strand
CTGCACGCACCGTCGGTAAAAATCTCAACCTGTTTTTTCTCCGCCACGCACACCGCTCCTTTTGCATAAAAATTCATTCTATAGTATAACACAAATCAAGGCAAATTTGCAATAGCTAAATAAAAACCTTTGATACAACACTGTCGTTCACGGTATCACTTTAAATATGCCGCATTTTACAGTTCCGCCAAAAAAGTCTTTACCGCAGGAATTTTTTATGTTACAATGGGGCTATGACCACAAAACAAAGGGGGCATTTCATGTTCAGGCAACTCTACCGGCGGCTGTGCGGGATCGTTCTCGCTGTGGTTTTGGCTGTCGTTTTACTCACAGGCGGATGTTTGATGGTTTCCTCTGCCGCCTTCTATATCGAAGATTTTTCTGCCTCCATGGAAATGGCAGGCAGCAGTGATTTGACTGCAACCATTGATACCGCACTGACCGCAGATCAGGACGATGCAGTGACTCTTGCCCAATTAGAGTCGGCAATCAATCGTTATGCCGGCACTCTTTCTTTAAACGAAAACCGTTCTGCCTACATCCTTTCTGCCAGAGACGCCTCGGTGATTTATCCCGCCTCTCTGCGGCCGGGAACCCTGGCAGTTACCGACAACCTCTCTGCCGCTATGCGGGGAGGCAACGGAAACGAGTATTCCTTTTTTGGCGATTATCTGGACGGTGCAATCTTTATCAAAAACGGAGACAATCCGCAAGACGGCTTCATCTTTTATGTCAGAGGCAACAAGGCAGATCTTGGCCGGGTGCTACAAAGCCGTGCATCTGCCACTCTATGGGCATTGCTTGCGGGGTTGGTGCTCTCCTTGCTTGCCGGCTTTTTAATGACACGCATCACCATGAACCCCCTACAGCAGCTTTCCCGCCGTGCCGAAAATTTTTCCAGAGGCAACTTTGAACCGTCCTTAGAGAAAATGCCTTCCGGCGAGATGGGCGAACTGGTCAAAACCTTTAACCAAATAGGGTTGGTGATGAGCAACACCCTCAAACAAATCCATGCGGATAAGCATAAAATTGAGGCGATTTTGGAACATATCAACAACGGCATTATTGCCTTTGACACAAATCAGAACATCGTACATATTAACCCGGCAGCAAGACGGATGCTGCGGATTGAAAATCCCGCTACCGTGCGCTTTGATTCTCTGTTTCGAAATCTGGATGCCGGTGTCTGCATGGCAGAGTTTTTGTATCTGGATCGTTTCAAAACCGAGGAGAGGGATCTGTTGGTAGACACCAATCATATCAAGGCGTATTTTGTCCCCTTTAAGATTGATGATACGCAGACCGCCGGTGTGGTTTGTGTCTTTGAAGATGTTACTGAGCAATTTACCTTGGAGGCAGCACGACAGAAGTTTGTGGCAGAGGTTTCCCATGAACTCAAGACTCCGCTGACCACCATACGAACCTATACCGAAACCCTGCTTAACGGATATCTGGACGATAAGAGAACTGCAACCGCACTTCTTAACACCGTGCAAAACGAAACCGACAAGATGACCGCTCTGGTACAGAATCTTCTGATTCTCAACCGCTTTGATATGCAGCGGGTCCAGATGGAACGGGAGTATTTCTCGGTGGATGATATGCTTCGGGCGTTGGTCAAGGTGTTCAGCCTGGAAGCAGAGCAAAAGGGTATCGAGCTGACCTACAACCGTACCACCGAACTACCTGACCTCTTTGCCGATCAGGGGCAGATTGAACGGGCACTGAAAAACATTATCTCCAACTCCATCAAATATTGCTCCGGCGGAGACAAAATCCAGATTTTTGCCGGCAGCCTTTACAATAACAAGCTCTATATTAAGGTGGAGGATTCGGGCAAAGGTATTCCCAAATCGGATTTGGAGCATGTGTTTGAACGGTTTTACCGTGTGGACAAAGCCCGCAGCCGTGACCGCGGAGGCACCGGCCTGGGACTTGCCATTACCAAAGAAATTATCGAAAGCCACGGCGGCACAATTGAGATCGAAAGTGAGTTCAGTAAATTCACCCGTGTTACAATCTC
>JAZOWR010000342.1:0-1809 GCA_045659345.1 Ructibacterium sp. | reverse complement strand
TGATGATGTAACTGATGCCATTTCTCGGAAAATGGTTCGCAGGCATCCTGCCGTGTTTGGTTTAGACGGTCCGGACGACTGGGATGCCATCAAGCGCGTGGAGCGGAATCTCAGTAGTATCGAAGAAGAACTGGATGACATTCCAGCCTCTTTCCCCGCTCTGCTCCGTGCCGAAAAGGTTCAAAAGAAACTGGAAAAAGCCGGCTATGATGCCGACTGTGACGATTGGGATGCAGAACTTCAAAAAGGCAAGGAACTTTTCGATTTGGTTGCCGATTGCCGCAGCGAAGGCATTTGCCCCGAGCTGGCACTGCATCGATATTTGAAATCATTAAAACCAAAGGAGAAATAAATATGCGACTAGATAAATATTTAAAGGTATCCCGCCTCATCAAACGACGCACCGTTGCCAACGAGGCATGCGATACCGGCAGAGTTTCGGTCAACGGCAAAGTCGCCAGAGCCTCTTACGATGTGAAGGTAGGAGATATCCTCACCATTCAGTTTGGCGCAAAACCCCTGAGCATTCGTGTGCTTGAGGTAAAGGATACCGCCTATAAAGAAGATGCCAAAACTATGTATGAAGCATTAGAAAACTAAAATAACCCCAAAATGGGGTTATTTTTTTATATTCTCTTTCCTAGAATCTGAGTCTTTTCCTTGTAGTAGGAATCAAAGGTGTCATGGTCCAGCGCATCACGAATTTCTGCCACCAGATTGTTGTAAAAATACAGATTGTGCATCACCGCAAGGCGCATAGCAAGCATCTCTTTGGCTTTAAAAAGGTGTCGAATATAAGCTCTGGAAAAATTCCTGCAGGTGGGACATTGGCATGTTTCGTCCAAAGGCCGCTCATCCCGCTCATATTTGGCATTCATAATATTTAAAATTCCCTGACTCGTAAAGATGTGTCCGTGCCGAGCGTTTCGACTAGGCATCACACAGTCAAAAAAGTCGACCCCTCTTGCTACTGCCTCCAGAATATTGACCGGCGTTCCTACTCCCATGAGGTATCGGGGTTTATCTTTCGGCATGTAAGGTTCTACCGCTTCAATAATCCGATACATATCCTCGGTGCTTTCTCCCACAGCAAGTCCGCCAATAGCATAGCCGTCCAAATCCAATTCTGCAATCTGTTTCATATGCTCAATCCGCAAATCCTCATAGGTACTGCCCTGATTGATGCCAAACAACATCTGATGGGGGTTGATGGTACATTCCAGTCCGTTAAGTCTTGTCATTTCCTCTTTGCACCGTTTCAGCCACCGTGTTGTTCTTGCCACAGACTCCCTTGCGTACTCTTTCTCGCAAGGGTTTTCTATACACTCATCACACGCCATGGCTATGGTAGATGCCAGATTGGATTGAATCTGCATGCTCTCCTCGGGACCCATAAAAATCTTTCTGCCATCAATATGCGAGGAAAAATATACTCCCTCCTCCTTGATGTTCCTCAGTCCTGCAAGCGAAAACACCTGAAAGCCTCCGCTATCTGTCAGGATGGGTCTGTCCCAATTCATAAATTTGTGCAGTCCGCCCATATCCCGCACCACCTCGTCACCGGGGCGCAGGTGCAGATGATAGGTGTTGGAAAGCTCTACCTGACAGCCAAGGTCTTTTAAATCGAGCGCAGTAACTGCACCCTTAATCGCAGCCGCCGTTCCCACATTCATAAAGACAGGCGTCTGAATGGTCCCATGCACTGTTTCAAATGACCCACGGCGGGCGCTTCCGTTTTTCTTGATTAGTTTGAACATCCGGCTTCTCCTTCTATATACATTGCATCTCCAAAACTGAAAAATCTATATT
>JAZOWR010000341.1:0-2047 GCA_045659345.1 Ructibacterium sp. | reverse complement strand
GATTGGGCATACAGGGTCTGGCAAGCCCACCCTGATTCAACTGCTCAACGGATTGATAAAGCCGACTGCGGGTAAGGTGTTTGTCGATGGCAGGGAACTGCATGCCAAGGGCACCGATATGCGAAAAATTCGCTTTCAGGTGGGATTGGTGATGCAATATCCAGAGTATCAACTGTTTGAAGAAACGGTGGAAAAGGATATTGCATTTGGACCGAGCAATATGGGTCTTGAAAGGGAAGAAATTGAGGCACGGGTGAAGTTTGCTGCCAATATGGTAGGATTAAAACCGGAGCTTTTATCCAAATCTCCCTTTGACCTGTCCGGCGGACAGAAACGGCGTGTTGCTATTGCCGGCGTTCTTGCCATGGAGCCGGAGGTGCTGATTTTGGATGAGCCGACTGCGGGTCTGGACCCTGCGGGCAGAGATGAAATTTTGTTTAAAATCAAGGACATGCACGAGAGAATGAACATGACAGTGATTCTGGTATCTCATAGCATGGAGGATATTGCCAAACTGGCAGACCGGATTCTGGTTATGAATCAGGGGAGTGTTGCCATGTTTGATAAGACGGATGCGATTTTCAGACGAGGTGAGGAGCTGGCTCAAATTGGGCTTAGTGTTCCTCAGATTACTCAAATCACCGATCAACTCCGCAAGCATAAGATCCCCCTGCGAGAGGGGATTTACACGGTGGAGGACGCCTATTTGGAACTCCGTAGACTGCTGAAACTGGAGGGGAATCGCTTATGATGAAGGATATTACATTAGGGCAGTATTTCCCGGGTGATAGTGCAGTACATCGACTGGATCCCAGAACCAAAATATTAATGGTTTTGGCATATATTATGTTTATTTTCTCGATCAAAAATTTTGCAGGTTATCTTCTTTTGGCGGCATTTACCTTTGGGTGTATTCTTGTTTCCAAGGTTCCGCCCAAGTTTGTGATAAAAGGGCTAAAGCCGATTCTTGTCTTTGTGGTTATCACAGGACTTTTCAATCTCTTTTTGACCGAAGGCGAACCGATTTTCTCATGGTGGATTTTCACGGTGACCAAGGAGGGCGTCGGATTTGCCGCATTTATGGTTCTGCGTCTGGTTTTTTTGATTTTAGGGACCTCGCTGCTTACCTTGACGACCTCGCCGATTGTCCTGACCGATGGATTGGAGCAGCTTTTGAACCCGTTTAAAAAAATCGGACTTCCCGCTCACGAACTTGCCATGATGATGACCATTGCGCTTCGGTTTATTCCAACCCTGATGGAGGAGACGGATAAAATTATTAAGGCGCAGTCAGCCCGTGGCGCAGATTTTGAAACAGGAAATATTTTGCGGCGTGCAAAAGCGATGGTGCCGATTTTAGTTCCACTGTTCATCAGTGCCTTTCGGCGCGCAGATGAACTGGCAACCGCAATGGAATGCCGTTGTTATCGAGGCGGCGAAAACCGCACTCGCTTGCGGGAGTTAAAGTTTAGCAAGGTAGATAGTAAAGGATGGATGGTCTTTGCGCTGTTGGGAGCGGCTTTGGTTTTGCTCAACCTTTGGCTCGGACCCTCCGTTGGGGTAAGATAAAATGAAGAAACTGGCAATGTAGATTCGTTATGACGGCACCAATTACCACGGTTGGCAAAGGCAGAAGAACGCCATTACCGTGCAACAGGTTATAGAGGAGGCACTCAGCGATTTAACGGGTGAATCTGTTACCGTGACCGGTTGCAGCCGTACGGATGCAGGGGTGCATGCACTGGAATATTACTTTCATTTTGAAAGCAATACCTCTATTCCCACAGAGAAGCTGCCTTATGCATTGAATTACCGTCTGGGTGAGGATATTGCAGCGGTAGAAGCCTTTGAGGTGCCGGAGACATTCAATGCCAGATTTTCTGCCAAGGGCAAACGGTATATTTATCGAATTCAAAATGCCAAAACCAAGAATCCGTTTCTCAACCGTTACAGCTGGCATATCCCATATTCCCTAAATGTAGAGCATATGATTAAGGCGGCATCTATGTTTGAGGGGACTCGGGATTTTGCCGGATTTATGGCAGCG
>JAZOWR010000340.1:0-8723 GCA_045659345.1 Ructibacterium sp. | reverse complement strand
ATCATTCCCACCAGTCATACCACCCCGGATTCGTTAGAATTGATGCGGCTTTTTGCACACATGGCAGAAAGAGGTGTTGAGTATGTAGTGATGGAGGTTTCCTCTGATTCTCTGGCACAAGATCGGGTGACAGGGGCATATTTTGATGTGGGAGCCTATACCAATATAAAACAGGACCATCTGGATTTTCATAATACCATGGAGGAATATCTTGAAGCCAAGGGTATCTTATTTCGCCTTGCAAAAAAAGGTGCAATTAATATAGATGATGCGGGTGCTGAGTATCTGCTTTCGCATGCAAGCTGCAGCAGTATGCTGACTTACGGCACAAAAGACACCTGCGATATGCAGGCGTCTTGTATTGAGCTAAAGGAAAAAGGTGTCAAGTTTAGCTTGACTTATCAAGGTGAGATGCATGAGGTGGAATTGGGGATTCCCGGTATGTTCTCGGTGTATAATGCAATGACAGCACTTTCCTGCCTTGCGGCAGCGGGCATTGATATCAAGGACGCAATTTCCTGCCTCAAGATTGCACGGGGTGTTAAAGGCAGAATCGAGATGGTAGAAACCGGGCGGGACTATAGCGTGATTATCGACTATGCCCATACACCGGATGGGTTGGTAAATGTGATTTCAACCATTCGCGGCTTTGCCAAGGGAAGAATTCTGGTTGTCTTTGGTTGCGGTGGTGACCGTGACAAAACCAAAAGACCCAAGATGGGCAAGATTGTATCAGAGATGGCAGATCTTGCGATTGTGACCAGTGACAACCCAAGATCAGAGGACCCCAATGCGATTATCAAAGAAATTTTGGCCGGCGTCAAAGAAGGCGGAGGGGACTATGTGGTGGTTCCCAATCGCTTTGATGCAATTGAATATGCCCTTGACCATGCCCAAAAGGATGATATTATTTTACTTGCGGGTAAAGGACACGAAACATATCAAGTTTTAGCGGACCGTACCATCTGTTTTGATGAGCGTGAAATTGTGCGGAAACTGTTGCATCTGTAAGAGGTGATTGAGTTTGGAATGGATAGTCAATATCAGACATGCTGCAAAGGCGATGAATGGCGAAATTGTTCGTTGTGATGGGGATGAGTTGGTGAAATCGGTTTCTACCGACACCAGAACCATTGCCGATGGTGCACTTTTTTTCGCACTTGCCGGCGAGCGCTTTGACGGTCATAAGTTTGTGCCCGATGCAGTAGCAGACGGTGCAGTTTGTTGCGTAGTCAATGCGGATTGTGACGAATTTGCTGGGCTTCCGGTGATTGTGGTCGAGGATACCCGCAAGGCGCTTAGGGATTTGGCTGCATACTATCGCAGCAAGTTTCAAATCCCGGTGGTTGGCGTAACCGGAAGCGTAGGTAAAACCTCTACCAAAGAGATGATTGCGTCAGTACTTGCGCAGAAATACCGGACGCATATGACCCAAGGAAATTTTAACAACGAGATAGGACTTCCCCTCACCGTCTTTGATCTGATGGATGAAGATAAGATGATGGTGTTGGAGATGGGAATGAGCAGTTTTGGCGAGATTTCCCGTTTAACTCAAATTGCCAAGCCGGATACAGCGGTGATTACCAATATCGGAATTTCCCATATTGAGCATCTTGGCAGCCGTGAGGGTATTAAGCAGGCAAAATTTGAGATTATGGAGGGACTGCAACCGGATGGTACTGTGATACTAAACGGTGATGATGATATGCTTTGGGATGCCCGTGGCGAGATTGAGTATGAAACGCTGTATTACGGTATCCAAAATAAGAACAGCGATCTGTGTGTGACTGAAATTCGCATCTATTCCGATGGCTCGGATTTTAGTTGCAAAATTGACGGTGAGATACATAAGTTTTCCATTGCTGTGCCGGGTCAACACCATATTTATAATGCGATGGCAGCAATTCTGGTAGGGCTGAAATATAACCTCTCTATCGAGCAGATCCAACAAGGCGTGCGGGCATTTGTTCCCAATGGGCTTAGACAGACCTTAATTGAGTATCCAAATTACATGGTAATTCGGGATTGTTATAATGCGAGTCCGGCGTCTATGAAATCAGGGTTAGAGGTATTGTCCTTAACCCAGTGTCTGGGGCGCAGAGTGGCTTGTCTTGCAGATATGCTGGAGCTGGGCGAGATGTCTGAGGCAGCGCATCGTGAAGTAGGGAAACTGGTGGTTGCTTGCGGAACTGATTGTTTGATAGCGGTAGGTAACGAGGCAAAACAGATTGCTCAGGGAGCAATTGATACCGGTATGAACCCTGCGGATGTCCATGTGTTTGATACCAATGCCGCACTGATTGAGATGTTGCCGGCATTGCTGAAAAAACAGGATTTGATTTTAGTAAAAGGTTCTCGGGGAATGCATCTGGAGGAGATTGCTGATGCCATCGGAGAACTGTAAAATCCTACGATAAAATAGGAGGAGTTTGTCATGCTGAAATTATGGATAGGCTTTTTTGTGGCGTTTGCGGTTGCTATACTTTGCGGCAAATGCCTGATTCCAATATTACATCGTCTGAAATTTGGACAGGAAATTCGGGAGGAAGGCCCAAATTGGCACCAAAAAAAATCAGGGACTCCTACCATGGGCGGATTTATCTTTATCTGTGGTATTCTTGCGGGGATTTTGGCAGTTTACCTGTTGTCTGTATGGCAGGGGAGTTTTCCTAACATGACGCATATCGGTATGCTGATTGTCATCACTCTTGCCTATGGAGCCATTGGATTTGTAGATGATTATATTAAGGTGATTCTTAAGCGAAACCTGGGTTTGACCGCAGGACAAAAGTTTGGACTTCAGTTTTTGGTTGCTCTTGCCTTTGTCTGCTGGGCAGTTTTTGGCGAGCATATTGCTACCGCTATTCAAATTCCCTTCACCGACATACAATGGGAGATGGGGTGGCTCTATATTCCCTTTGTAGTGCTGGTTATTCTGGCAACTGTAAACAGTGTCAATTTAACCGACGGTCTGGATGGTCTTGCTACTTGTGTGACCATGGTAGTAGCAATCTTTTTTATGCTGGGCAGTATTGCTGGTCTGTACGAGGGAAGACCTTACCCCACGGCGGCTGCATACTTTGCAACTACAATTCTGGGGGGGCTTGCCGGATTCTTGCTCTATAATAAGTACCCTGCCAAGGTGTTTATGGGAGATACCGGTTCTTTGTGTTTGGGAGGCGCAGTTTGCGGTATGGCAATCCTGACCGAACAACCGCTGACCTTGCTGATTGTAGGGTTTGTATATGTGATGGAATCCTTGTCGGTAATTTTGCAGGTTGCTTCCTATCAATTAACCGGTAAGCGTATTTTTAAAATGAGTCCCATTCATCACCATTTTGAGATGTGCGGATGGAGTGAAAAGAAGATTGTTGCTGTCTTTACTTTGATTACAGCAATTATGTGTGTACTGATGGCTTGCTTTAACTAACGGAAAGGAAGGGTCATGATGGCAAAACAACATTATGCGCGGCATCAAGAGGAAACAGGTTTTGGGCGGATTGCATCATTTTTATCCAATATTCCCGTCGTCATCAAAGAGGTAGACCAGATGTTTCTTTTGATCATCGGACTGCTTCAAGCGTTTGGACTTGTAACCCTTCTCAGTGCCGGAAGCGCAAGAGCGTTTGCTACCTTTGGTGATAGTTTTTGGTATTTTAAAAACCAACTGTTTCAAGGTTTGGGATTGGGTATCCCTGCCATGCTTTTCTTTGCAAGTGTAAATTATCATGTTTGGGGAAAATTAGCGAAAATGGCATTGCTTTGCAGTTGGGGAAGCTTGATTTTGGTGTTGATTCCCGGAGTGGGAACCACCATCAACGGTGCAACTCGCTGGTTGCTTGGTATTCAGCCGTCTGAATTTGCCAAATACATCATGATTCTTTGGATGTCGTATACCTTGTCTAAAAACCAGCATAAGTTAAAGAGCTTTCGCGATGGATTTTTGCCGTATTTGATAGTACTGGGTGTTTTTTCGGGGCTGTTGCTTCTGGAACCGCATATGTCCTGTACCATGCTGATTGTGTTAACCGGTTTTGTCCTCATGATAGCAGGCGGTGCAGAAATCAAGCATTTTGTCTGGATTGGCGGTCCGGTTATCCTTGTAGTGATACTGGCAATTGTTTCAGCACCGTATCGAATGGAGCGGGTTACATCGTTTCTTGATCCTTTTGCGGATCTGCAAGGGTCAGGCTGGCAGATTGTTCAATCGCTTTATGCGATCGGTTCAGGAGGTATCTTTGGCCTTGGACTGGGACAGAGCCGACAGAAATACCGTTCCTTACCTGAACCGCAAAATGATTTTATCTATTCGGTTCTGGCAGAAGAGTTGGGATTGCTGGGTGCAATTATCTTAATTGCATTATTTATCTTCTTTATTATCCGTGGTATCCGAATTGCACTAAAAGCACCCGATCTGTTCGGGAAATTGGTGGTTACCGGAATCATTGCATTAAATGCATTGCAGATTATTATTAATATTGCCGTAGTAACCGCGTCTATGCCGGTTACAGGTATGCCGCTTCCTTTCTTTAGTTTTGGGGGAACGGCGCTGGTGTGTACGCTGTCTGGAATGGGAATTGTGCTTAATGTTTCCAGACAGATAAAAAAACCGATTTAAAGATTTAAATGATTCAGACCTTACAGAAGGGTGGAGAGAAACCATGCGTTTATTATTTGCAGGCGGCGGAACAGCAGGACATATCAATCCCGCAATTGCCCTTGCCAACTACATTTGCGACAAAGAGCCGGACACGCAAATCCGGTTTGTAGGAACGCAAGAGGGAATGGAAAATGGTTTGGTTTCGCATGAGGGATATTCTATAGAATTTATTAAGATTCATGGATTTGAACGCAGCCTTTCTTTCAAAAATCTAAAAAATCTTTGTGAGCTTCCGGCAGCAATTTATTCTGCCGCAAAAATAATCAAAAGGTTTCAGCCGGATGCAGTCATTGGTACCGGAGGTTATGTTTGCGGACCGGTATTGTATGCGGCTGCCAGAATGGGAATTCCAACCATGGTACATGAGTCCAATGCGCTTCCGGGAATCACCACCAAATTACTTTCCGGCTGCGTGAATACGGTTGCGCTGGGGATGGAAGATGCCAAAGCTTATCTGCCAAAGACCAAACAGATTTTGCTGAGCGGAACCCCGATTCGCCCTTCTTTGCTTATGGGGAGCGAATTTGACTCACGACGGAAGCTTAGACTTGATCATAGACCGTTTCTGGTCTTTTTTGGAGGGAGCTTAGGTGCCAGAGATTTTAACCAAACAATCGTAGATTGGATTTCCCGTACAGCACAAAAGGGTAAATACCAAATCATGATGGCAACGGGAAAGCTTCATCAATATGAAGATGTGATGGCACGCTTTGCAGCAAATGGAGTGAATCTTAAGGATTTTCCGCAGGTACAGATTTGTGAGTATATTTATGATATGCATGTGGTGATGAGGGCGGCGGATATCGTTATCAGCCGCGCCGGAGCAAGTACACTATGTGAACTAACCGCACTTGGCAAGCCCTCCATCCTGGTGCCCTCTCCATATGTGACTGATAATCATCAGGAACACAATGCCCGTGCCGTTGAGCGTGGCGGTGGTGCAAAGGTGATACTGGAACAAGACTTTACTTCGGATATGCTGGAGAAAACACTGGATGCAATGACAGCAGACAAGGAAACCTTAATTCAAATGAAAAAGGCGTCGGAAGCCATGGGGCATATCGATGCTGCAGAACAATTATATCAACAAATAAAACAGTTAATTAAGAAAAACTAGGACCTGCAATGACAAGCACCGATCCTATTTTAGCACATAGAATAGGGTATACCATAAGGGGAGCAAGAACCTCTTACATGGTAAAAACCAGGAGGTGCTTGTTGTGCGTAGACTTGTCATATATGGCGGAAAACCTCTTTATGGAACCATTGGTGTACAGGGTTCAAAAAATGCGGCGTTGCCCATTCTTGCGGCAACCCTTTTGACAGACGAAGTCTGTGAAATTCGCAACTGTCCGGATTTGACAGATATTCATGCAGCAATTCAAATCTTGCAAAGTCTGGGTGCCCGTGTATCCTATCATGGTGATGTGGTGACGGTATGTGCCGCCGGTGCAAATAAGTCAATCATTTGCGATGATTTGATGTGCAAAATGCGATCTTCGGTCATGTTTTTAGGACCTATTCTCAGCCGTTTTAAGCAGGCGCGTATTACCTTTCCGGGCGGTTGTGCTCTTGGTGCACGGCCCATCGATCTCCATATCAGCTCTATGCAAAAATTGGGTGTAGAGTTCCGTGAAGAGGGAGAAAGTATTTGTGCCAGAATGGATCGCTTGCGTCCTCAAACCGTGACCTTAATGTTCCCCAGCGTCGGAGCGACAGAAAATCTGTTGTTGCTCTGTGCAGTGTCCTCCGGGGAAACGCAGATTATTAATGCTGCCCGGGAACCGGAGGTTGTAGATTTACAGAACTTTCTCAATGCCATGGGAGCAGACATTCGAGGAGCAGGGACGGATGTTATCCATATCCGCGGAGTTGCATCGCTGCATGGATGTACCCACCGTGTCATACCGGATAGAGTTGCGGCAGCTACCTATGCCTGTGCAACGGTCGCCTGTGGTGGCAATGTTCTGCTGACCAGGGTAGAACCGGCACATCTTTCTATGTTTTTGGCAATTCTGCGGGAAATCGGTGCAGAGACAGAGGTGCGGGACGAACAGCTTCGCATCCGAATGCGACAGCGTCCGATAGCACCCGGCACAATAAAAACCTTGCCGTATCCGGGATTCCCGACAGATATGCAGCCGTTACTTATGGCGGCATTGCTCAAGGGTACGGGAACTGCCATGTTTACCGAAACCATCTTTGAAAACCGTTTTAAGCATGTACACGAATTTTTGCGTATGGGAGCAGATATTCGGGTAGAGAATATGAATGCGGTTGTAAGAGGCGTTAGCGGACTTCATGGCGCAAAGGTAGAGGCGTTGGATTTAAGGGGCGGAGCGGCACTTGCCATTGCGGGCCTTAGTGCACGGGGAAAGACCTCGCTTGGCGGGTTATCCCATATCGAACGCGGATACGAAAATCTGACGGAAAATCTGCGGGCTCTTGGGGCGGATGCAGAGATGATAGATACATAAGAAGGGAAGAGGGACTGTGGCATATCATAAGAAAAGAATGAATCCCAAACTAAGATTGATACTGATTTTCCTGCTGGTGGTTTCGCTGGGTGTAGGAATCGGGCTGATGTTTACACCTGTCTTTCATGTGCAGGAGGTAATTTGTGAGGGAAATACGCGGATTCCTGCAGAAGAACTTTCTGCTGCGGCACAAGAGGCAACCGGAAAAAACATCTTTCTGGTGCGCCTCTCTGAGCTCCGCGGACGGGTAGAAGAAATCCCAATGGTGGAAAAAGCAAGTGTTCGCAGAGTGTTTCCCAATAAAATAAAAATTGTAATTGAAGAGTGTATTCCGGCAGGATATCTGTATAGCGAGAATCAATGTGTGGTTGTTGATATTGAAGGAAAAATTTTGGATATTATTGCCGATGAGCGGGTTGATATCATGCTCAAGGCATACCAGCCCCAACAGAGAATCGAGGAAGCCGAGGAAGAAGAAAAAGAGACGGATCAGCAAGAGGAACAACCGAATGTACAGCGGGAGTATTCCGTTCCATTGGTGATGGGTGTCACGGTTCATAGACCGGAAATCGGATCGTTGGCAGAAAGCAAGCAAAAACAAGATTTAAAGTTGGCGTTTGAACTGTTTCAAAATTTGGAAAAAGCAGGGCTTTTGGTGCGGGCAACCTATCTGGATTTTCAGGACAAAAACAACATAGTGCTGGTGATTGAAGACCGATTAGAGATTCTGCTCGGGACACCGGAAAACCTGGAGTATCGTTGTGCGTTTTTGTCAAAAGTTATACATGAAAAAATCTCCGCAACCGAGCATGCAGTCATGGATTACCGGGGAGCGGATATCTATGTGCGTCAACCGGAAGACGGCAAGGAGCGGATGAAATCGACGCAAACGCCTGGCCCTACGGCATCGAGCGAGGCGGCAGATGAGAAGGTGGAAGAAGCTGCCCCCTCTGCGACACCGACGCCTGCGCCGACACCCGGAATCAGCATGAACTAAGAATCGACAACATTTGTAACAAAATTGTAATATTATTTTAAAAAAATTGAAAAACATCTTTACAAAATTAAAATTCATGCTATAATAGAAGTAATGAATTTGTGAAAGATTTTTTTGGAAGGTATACAGTAAGGAGGAAGAAGCGTGTTTCAGTTTGATACAGAGAATGTAAACCCCGCCCAGATTAAGGTTATCGGTGTCGGCGGCGGCGGTAATAATGCGGTTAACCGAATGGTTGAAGCGCAGATTAAGAGTGTCGAGTTTATTGCGGTGAATACGGACAAGCAGGATCTTGGCTTGTCGGCGGCTTCGCATAAGATACAGATTGGTGAAAAGATTACCAAAGGTCTTGGTGCAGGTGCAGATCCTACCATTGGCCAAAAAGCGGCAGAGGAAAGCCGTGAAGAAATTGCGCAGGCAATCAAGGGAGCAGATATGGTGTTTGTTACTGCCGGCATGGGCGGTGGTACCGGTACCGGTGCAGCTCCGGTTGTAGCAGAGGTTGCCAAGGAAATGGCCGTTTTGGCCCTTGGTATCGTAACCACCCCCTTTTTCTTTGAGGGGAAAACCCGTGCAGCAAACAGCCAGG
>JAZOWR010000339.1:0-1677 GCA_045659345.1 Ructibacterium sp. | reverse complement strand
ATAATTTGTCTGCAGACAACTATGGAAAAACAGCAAAAAAAGTCCGACTCCAGTCATAGGGATACGCAAAATCTGCCGATTGATTTTATACATAAAGAGAAACAGCAAGAGTTCATTAACATCGAGCGGATCATGAGTAAGTTTATCCGGAAGCAAAAAACTTGCATCTCCCTCCAGGCAACGGCGATAGTCATAGCCCAATGTATTGGGCATTGCATTGACATAAGAGGTGAGGTACATCAAGGATTCTTTTGAAAAAGGGTAATAATCAGCTCCCCATTCCGTATACACGATTCTTTGGAGCATGAGTTTAAGCCGTCTGCGGGTTTCCAACACATGCTGACTATAATCTGTTTCAAGCCCTATAAGTTTCAAAAGCTCATGTACGGTGTTTTCTTCCATCGCATCAATGGAAATATTGCTGTTGATCGGCTGAAACGAAAAGGAATTCCAGCCGAACCCTGACGGCTGTGCAGAAAACCCTTTTTTAATAATTGTCTTGTGGGGCTCAATACTGACTGCCCCAGGATCAAAATTTTCATATTCATTCATTTTTTATAACCTTTCCCAGCGGGAACTCCATGCGTTGGAGCCCCGCTGTTCATGTTGTAGGTTGTAATCAGTCTTCGATGCAATCTTCTGCATCCGATTCTTCTTCTGCAGAAATTTTACCACTCATGGCCTCTGCCAAACGATTGTTTTCGTCCTCATGAAGTTTGTCGGCAAATTTATTGATTTCGGCAAAAAGGTTTTCAGGAATAACAGTTTTCTTGGTAAAATCCGTCACGACACTCGCCAGAAGCGGGACCGTGCGGATCTTACGCTTGTATTTGTCAAGCACATCTGTAATAAAATCAGCATTGCAAGGAACAGTTTCTTTGATAGAGTCAAGGAAAATATGGTTGCTCTGATTTTTTTTGTGTTCTTCGAGAGCTTCTTTGATTTCCGTAGCACTCGGACGATACTTTTTGAGTTCTTCGTCGTCGAGCGTGTTTTCAGGTTCTGCCAAGTCATTGGAAGACTCGGCGTTGTTAAAATCAGCATCAGAATTTTTTTCTTCTGAATCAAGTTTATTTGCTGCCTTGGAGTCGGCAATTCGCTGGTTGGCAGCTCTTTTTTTGCATGCTGTCAAGTAGATTTTAGGCGCATCCTTGAAATAATTTTTATTCAGAATTGAACGCACACTGAATTCACTGGGCAAGTCTTCAATCGTAAATTTCATATCATGGCAAAATTTTCCATAGGCAAGCTTATGCGAAATTGTTCCGGGGGAAAAGTTACGTTTTGCCAAGTATTCACTGATAGTAGCGCATCCAACTGCCTCGTACAATTTGAATTCGCTAACGCAAAACAGGGCTATGGATGCCAAGTTTTTTTCCTTCTCGCACCTTGAGAGGATACCTTCGCAAAGCGTGAGAACTCCGGACTTGTCTTGGTCATTTTCAGGAGCCAGAAGACCGTCCTCTAAATAAGCCTCAAAGTTTTTATATTCTTTCATGTAGATACCTTTCTGGGACATTGTTTATGAATTGATTTGCTTCGTGTATTTGCTTTTCTTTTTTGCGTGTTATTTTATTACACCTCCTTTTCTTCCATCTGCATGTATGCAACGATATCCGGCAGATAGTAGCGAACCGTTTTGTTACCAACCATTCTGCGTTTGAAGTGTCCTTCAAA
>JAZOWR010000338.1:0-4299 GCA_045659345.1 Ructibacterium sp. | reverse complement strand
TGACAGACAAAGCGTGTGACGGATTTAACACCAATGCTAAGATGAATCCTCCTTTGCGAGATGAAGACGATGTCAATGCAGTCATAGAAGGACTGATGGATGGGACTTTGGACGCAATTGCTACAGATCATGCTCCGCATCATCGAGATGAAAAGGAACTGGAGTTTGATATGGCAAGCAACGGAATTGTGGGACTGGAAACCTCGCTGGCAATCGGTGTGACCTATTTGGTAAAAACGGGAAAGCTCACCATGAGCCAGTTGATTGAAAAAATGAGCTTGCGTCCTGCAGAGATTATCGGTATTGACCGAGGTGCGCTGGGTGAGGGAAAAGCCGCTGACATAATTATCTTTGATGCGGATGAACCCTTTGTTATCGATACCAATGCCTTTGTGTCTAAAGGGAAGAACTCTCCGTATCACGGATTTACTGTAAATGGAAGGGTAGAAACTACCATCTGTGGCGGAAACATTGTATATCAAAGAGAGGAGGCGTAAGCCGTGATAGATGTGCTGATTGAAAAAATCAAAGAAAAGAATAATCCAACGGTTGCCGGTTTAGACCCAAAACTGGATTATGTTCCGGAAGAAATGAAAGAAAAGGCGTTTAAGGAATATGGGGAAACCTTTGAGGGTGCAGCAAAGGCGATACTGGAATTTAACAAGACCCTGATAGATTCCCTTTATGACATTGTTCCTGCGGTAAAGCCGCAGGCAGCATATTATGAGATGTATGGGATAGAGGGATTGAAGTGCCTGAAAGAAACAGTGAATTATGCCAAGGCAAAGGGTATGTATGTGATTATGGATGCAAAGCGCGGTGATATTGGCGCTACCTCTGAGGCATACGCCAAGGCGTTTCTGGGTAAAACCCAAATTGGCGGCAAACAGGAAGCTGCATTTGATGCAGATTGCCTGACGGTCAACCCCTATCTGGGAACCGATGGCATCAAGCCGTTTACCGACCAGTGTGCAGAAAACCAAAAAGGTATCTTTGTGCTGGTTAAGACATCCAACAAGTCTTCCGGCGAATTGCAGGATATGAAGACCAACGGTATGTATGTATATGAGCATATGGCAGACCTGGTAAAGACCTGGGGTGCGGATTTGATCGGTACCTATGGTTACAGCAGTGTCGGTGCAGTGGTTGGTGCCACCTATCCTGAGCAGGCAGAGGCATTGCGTGAGAGAATGCCGCACACCTATTTTTTGGTTCCCGGTTATGGTGCGCAGGGCGGAAAAGCAGAGGATGTTGCTAAAAGCTTTAACCGTGACGGGCTGGGTGCGATTGTCAATGCCTCCCGTTCTATTATGTGTGCCTACCAGAAGAATGGCGGAACACTGGGAGATGCGGCTCGCGCAGAGGCGATTCGGATGCGTGACGATATCCTTAGTGCATTGCGTTAGGAGGCGTTTGGTTTGATTTGCGAACTGGTGAAAAAAGTTAAGCTGGGAGAAAACATCTACGATTTTACTGTAGACTGCAAGGAGATGGCAGAGCGGGCAAAGGCGGGACAGTTCTTGCATATTCTTTGTGGCGGGGACGCCTATCTGCGCCGCCCAATCAGCATCTGCGATGTCACTGAGAATCGTTATGTGAGATTTATTTTTGAGGTTCGGGGTGAGGGAACAAAAAGTCTTGCCAAGAACAAGGTCGGTGACCGTTTGGATATTCTGGGACCTTTGGGCAACGGTTTTGATGTTCATACCGAGGACGAGGATGCCATCTTACTTATCGGTGGAGGTATCGGCGTATTCCCGCTATTGCAGTTGGCGAAAAAACTCAATGGCAGAGCAACTGTTCTTTTGGGATTTCGCAACAAGGATGCGGTCATGATGGATGAGGAATTTGCGGCGATCAGTAAGGATGTGTTTGTGGCAACCGATGACGGAAGCTGCGGATTCCACGGTCTGGTAACCGATGTGCTGAGCAATATTCTGCGCGGAAATTCTGTCTCCCGAATTTACACCTGCGGTCCTACTCCTATGATGAAGGCAGTGACAGAGATTGCCAAAGCACATGGAGTCCCGGTTCAGGTTTCGCTGGAAGAACGAATGGGATGCGGTGTGGGTGCCTGTGTGACTTGTACCTGCACGGTTGCGGGCAGCCGCAAGCGTGTCTGCAAAGACGGTCCGGTATTTGACGGTGCGGAGGTGGAGTTTTAATGGCACAGATGAAGGTAAACATTGCCGGTGTGGAATGGAATAATCCGGTCACTACCGGTTCCGGAACCTTTGGGTTTGGTCGTGAATACAATGAGTATTTTAACCTCTCTGAACTGGGTGCGGTGTGCCTAAAGGCGCTCTCTGCGGTTCCCAGAATGGGAAATCAATCACCCAGAATTGCAGAAACCCCCAAGGGGATTCTCAATAGCGTGGGTCTGCAGAATCCGGGAGCCGAAAAATTTTTGGAAACGGAACTTCCCTGGCTTCGGCAGTTTGATACCAAGCTGATTGCAAACCTCTGCGGTTCTACGATGGAGGATTATATTGCGGTTGCGGAAATTTTGGGCGATAAGGTGGATATGTTTGAACTAAACATTTCTTGTCCCAATGTCAAAGAGGGCGGCATGGCGTTTGGAACCAATGCCAAAATGATTGAAGAGATTACCCAAAGGGTAAAAGCGGTATCTAAGGTCCCGCTGATTGTCAAGCTTTCTCCCAATGTTACAGATATTGCCGAGATGGCACGGGCAGCAGAAGCTGGGGGTGCAGATGCGATTTCGTTGATTAATACCCTGTTTGGAATGAAAATTGATGTCAAGACCCGCAGACCGGTACTTTACAATAACATGGGCGGTCTTTCCGGACCGGCGATCAAACCGGTTGCGGTACGAATGGTGTATCAGGTTCGGCAGGCGGTGAAGCTTCCCATTATCGGTATGGGCGGTATTACCACCGGCGAGGATGCAATTGAATTTATGCTGGCAGGTGCTAATGCAGTTGCGGTAGGAACCGCTGGAATTGTTGACCCCTATGCATGGATTCGTGTACGCAATGGGATTGAGGCATACTTAGACGAAAATCATATTGCTGATGTCAATGACATTGTTGGCACGGTAGAAATGCACAAATAAAGAAAGGTTGGATGGATCATGACAAGAGAAGAAATTATTGTAATGCTCAAAGAGGCGAATGTTCTTTTGGAGGGTCACTTTCTGCTGACCTCCGGTCGGCACAGTGACAAGTATATGCAGTGTGCTAAGATTTTTCAGGATGCAAAGTATAGTGTTCCCCTCTGTGCAGAACTGGTAAAGCAGTATGAAAACGACAATGTGGAGCTGGTGATTGGACCTGCAATCGGTGCTATTCAGATGTCTTACGAGGTGGGCAAGCAGTTAGGAGTTCGCAATATCTTTGCAGAACGCGAAAACGGAGCTATGACCCTGCGTAGAGGCTTTACCATCGAAAAAGGTCAGCGTGTTTTGATTGTTGAAGATGTAGTTACTACCGGTGGCAGCGTGAGAGAAGTCATGGAACTGGTAAAAGAGAATGGCGGCGAGATCGTGGGTATTGGGTCTATTGTTGACCGCACCGGTGGCAAAATTGACTTTGGGGTACCCTACCGCAGTGCATTCTCTATGGACATCACCTCCTATGAGGCGGACGAATGTCCTCTTTGCAAAGAGGGCAATCTGCCCTTAGTAAAACCGGGAAGCCGTGCGGTGAAATAGCATGGCAGCAGGAGAACACACCGGCCATAGAAAAAGGCTGGATGAAAAATCCAACCTGATGGGTTTTGAGTTCATGGAGGAACATGAGCAGCTGGAGAAGATTCTTTTTGCGGTGATTCCTCGGGGAAACACCAACGAGATTGCTCATCTGTTGCTAAAACAATGCGGCTCACTTTATGGTGTGCTGACCGCAGAGATTGATGAACTGACCCAAATTCCGGGGGTCGGAAACCGTGTGGCGCAGTTCTTACATGACCTATATCCGATTTTGGGCTGCGTCGAAAGATGTAAGCTGAGGAATGAAGGAAGCAAGGTCTTTAATATGCAAACACCGCAGATGCGGGGAGAGTATGCCAAGACCTTGTTCTACGGAAAACTGACAGAAGCTTTTTATCTTATCAGTTTGAACAAAAAGCTGCAAGCCTTTCGCTTTGACAAGATCTCAGAGGGCAGTGCGGAAGAAACACCAGTTTATGTGCAGGAAGTAGTCAAGCAAGCTATGCGGACTAAGGCGTATGCGGTGGTGCTTTGCCATAACCATCCATCGGGGAGCCTAAATCCATCCGGTGCAGATTTGGAAACAACGCGGCAACTCTATCAAGCGATGGATGCAGTAGGAGTTCAAC